>NZ_VCBQ01000058.1:0-32447 GCF_006386455.1 Paracoccus sp. FO-3
CCGGGTTTTACTCCGCCGTTGACAGCCTGGACTGTGAATCAAACCATCCGGCTTGCCTTGAGCGCCATTAATAAATTGATTTCAAATCATTTTGCGAAAGATCGGGTCGGGCTTCCCCGTGCTTCAAGTTGGCCGAGGTAGGATGCGGGCAATGAATGAGCACTACACAAGGCTACATTGGCTCCGTGGTGATGCTCAAGATTCGAAACGGCTCAGTTCGAGTGATGTCTACGGCTAGGCTGAATGGCCCGTGCATCACTGCTGCCGCTAACGATGCGTGGAACTCTTTACCTCCCACTGAGCCTTCTTTCCAGCCGCGACCGAATGATTGATGGCGGTCCATATAAGGTGACGGGGCTTGGGGCGCGGCTTCAGGCATTTGATGCGCCAAAACCAAGATACCGGCACACGAAAGCCGTGTCGGATTTGCGCTGGCATGGGGACGAAAACCATTTCGACAAGGAGAGAGGGCCGGCGTGGCGACTCCGATCACTGGCGTTCGGATTCGTCTGGCAATATCGGCCACGCTGGCGATCATAGGGGCTGCGGCAGGGCTCGGCCCCTTTCTTGCGATCTGGTGGCTCGCGGGCAAGGCGCTGGCGGAGCCGGTGACTGCGGCGCAGGTCTTGCAGGCTACGCTGGCGGCGATCACGGCGCTGGCTGCGAAGTCGCTGCTTCTGTCAGCTTCCACCACCATTTCCCACAGCGCGGCTTTCACCTTGCTGTTCCGCCTGCGCAACGAGCTGGTGGACGGGATCGCGGTCTTGCCGCGGGCGGTCGCGGACCGCCGGGGCACCGCCGATCTGCGCCGTCTCGTGATCGAGGATATCGACCAGATCGAGGATTCGATCGCCCCTGCCATTCCCGATCCGGCTCAGAGCATTGCGCTGCCCTGTCTGACCTTCGCAGCCCTTGCACCGATCGATTGGCGGCTTGCGCTGGCGGCGGTGACGCTGTTTCCGCTGTTGCTTTGGCGCTATCCACTGACGATATGCGCCCCACGAGAGGATTACGGTCGCTGGTATGCCGCCCTGGCCCGGCTGCGCGAAGCTACGCGCCATCTGGTCGGCGGAATCGCGGTAATCCGCGCCTTTGTCGGTGCCGAGCGCGGCTTTGATGCCCATGAGCAGGCGGTCGCGGCAGTGCGCGAGACGGGGTATCGCGCCGGAACCGCGTCGCTCTGGCAGATGAGCCTGCTGCATACCGGGCTGCGCGGCAACGTGCTGGTGCTGTTTCCGGTCGGTGCAGCGGTTTTCCTTGGCGGCGATGCCTCCGCGCAGGATCTGGTGCTGATCCTGCTGCTTGGCCTGAACGCCTCGGCCCTGCGGCTGATCTTTACCGCCGGGAACTTCACCTGGCGGATGAAGGCCGCGATGGCGCGGATGGCCAAGATCCGCGGCATTCCCCTTTTGGAGCAACTCGAGCCCGCCGGAGTCCCGCGCGGAAACAGTCTTGCCCTGGAACGGGTGGCGCTGTCGCCGGGCGAAAGGGTGATCCTGCAGGATATCAGCCTTTCTGTCCCCGACGGGGGCATGCTCGCCATCGTCGGCCCATCGGGGGCGGGCAAGACGACGCTTTTGCGGGTGATGGACCCGGATGCAGGCCGGATCACCCTGGGCGGCGCCGGTCTGCGGCGAATTCCGGGCGCCATGCTGCCTGCACGGTTCTCGGCCGTGCTGCAACGGGCATGGCTGACCGATGCGACCATCCGCGAGAATATCCGCGCGGGCCGGCCCTCGGCCTCGGATGCCGAGGTGGATGAGGCGGCCCGGCGCGCGCAGGTCACGGGATTTGCCAGGGTGCTGCCCCTGGGTCTCGACAGCCCGGTCGGCGAGGGCGGGCGCAACCTTTCGGGCGGCGAGCGCCAGCGGGTCGCCATCGCCCGTGCCATGCTGCGCGATGCGCCCGCGCTGCTTCTGGACGAGGCGACCGCCGCCCTCGACCCCGAGAACGGGGCCGAGGTTCTGGCGGCGCTCGATGTGCTGAAACGGGGCCGCACCGTGGTCGTGGTGGCGCATCGGCTGCACACCATCCGGCACGCCGACCGGATCGCGGTGATCGAGGCTGGCCGCCTCATCGACAGCGGCCGCCATGAGGAGCTTATCGCTCGCTGTGCGCTCTACATGCGCCTTGGCGTTTCGGTCGCCCGTGCCATCCACGACATGTCGGCGTGGATTTCGGCAGCGATCTCATCGGCACGATGCTCGCTGGGGATCCGGATCAGCCTTTGCCCCTTCACGGAATACCTCAAGCCTCTCGCGGTCTTTCCGGGCGAGGTGCTGGAGGCCGGAGATGGCCTCTGATCGCGCTGCCAGACAGGCGGCGCGGCGCTGGAGGCGTTGCCTCGCGGACCAGGGGATATCAATGTCATCCAGACGGTCCAGCCAGCCTGTTTCATCGACCGTCCATCCGCCCTCATCGGCGGGTCGATCCCGTCGCGCCTGGCACGCAGGCGCTGGTAGTGCCGCCGCAAGCGCGACTGGATCTCGGCCTGGGACCGGCCTTCCGGAGGAAACCGCAGTTCGACGAAGGGAATGCGGGTCATGGGCAAGGCTGTATCGACAGGCATGACGGCGCACCTTCAAAGACAAGCCGTTCCCGTTCGGGAGAGCGGCGCTTTCCCGGCGGAGAGGGTCGGAACGGGTGGGGCCCGGAGCGAGTGGCGGTCTTCTGCATCTGCATTGCCGCCACCCCCGAGGGCATGCCGCGACCATCTTCGGCAGGGGCTGCTTCGTCAACGGGAGAGGCGCCAGGGTGGTCGCCAGGCAGAGCGATGAGCGACCCGAACTGCCGGTTTCGGGTCGATCAGGTAACTAATTGTAATAAAACACAATAACTGATTGAGCGGATCGGGTGGGCGCTAATGACCTGGGAAATGGGCGGCGAAATCCCCAAAATGGGCCTTGATCGCCTGCCGATTCAGCCCGCGCCAAGGCGGAGCGCGGCAAAAAATCCTTTCTGCGTTGCGGCGAATTGACTGGGCATGATTATTACGTTATCGCTTCACCAGTCGTAATATTGTTGCGAGGGCAGATCGTGGCCGAGAAAGACAAACCCTGGCTTTTCCGCACCTATGCGGGCCATTCGACCGCCGAGAAATCCAACGCACTCTATCGGGGCAACCTCGCCAAGGGGCAGACCGGCCTGTCGGTGGCCTTCGACCTGCCGACCCAGACCGGCTACGACAGCGACCACGTCCTGGCGCGCGGCGAGGTCGGCAAGGTCGGCGTGCCCGTCTGCCACCTGGGCGACATGCGCATGCTCTTCGACCAGATCCCGCTGGAGCAGATGAACACCTCGATGACGATCAACGCGACGGCGCCCTGGCTCTTGTCGCTCTATATCGCCGTGGCCGAGGAACAGGGCGCCGACATCGCCAGGCTGCAAGGCACGGTGCAAAACGACATCATCAAGGAATACCTGTCGCGCGGCACCTATATCTGCCCGCCCAGGCCCTCGCTCAGGATGATCACCGACGTCGCGGCCTATACGGCGAAGCACCTGCCGAAATGGAACCCGATGAACGTCTGCTCGTATCACCTGCAGGAGGCGGGGGCGACGCCCGAGCAGGAACTGGCCTATGCGCTCGCGACCGGCATCGCCGTGCTGGACGACCTGAAGACCAAGGTCGAGCCGCAGGATTTCCCCGCCATGGTCGGGCGGATCTCGTTCTTCGTGAACGCCGGCATCCGCTTCGTGACCGAGCTGTGCAAGATGCGCGCCTTCACCGAGCTCTGGGACGAGATCTGCCGCGACCGCTATGGCATCGAGGAAGAGAAATACCGCCGCTTCCGCTATGGCGTGCAGGTGAACAGCCTGGGCCTGACCGAGCAGCAGCCAGAAAACAACGTCTATCGCATCCTCCTGGAGATGCTGGCCGTCACGCTGTCGAAGAACGCCCGCGCCCGCGCCGTGCAGCTGCCGGCCTGGAACGAGGCGCTTGGCCTGCCGCGGCCCTGGGACCAGCAATGGTCGCTGCGCATGCAACAGATCGTCGCCTACGAGACGGACCTGCTGGAGTACGGCGACCTTTTCGACGGCAATCCGGTGATCGCCGCCAAGGTCGAGGAGCTGAAATCCGGCGCCCGCGCGGAGCTGGCGACGCTGGACGAGATGGGAGGCGCCATCGCCGCCATCGAATACATGAAGTCGCGGCTGGTCGAATCCAATGCCGAGCGGTTGAATCGCATCGAGGCGAACGAGACGGTGGTCGTCGGCGTGAACCGCTGGCAGCAGGGCGAGCCCTCGCCGCTGACCGCGGGCGATGGCGGCATCATGGTGGTGGACCCGGCGGTCGAGCAGGACCAGATCGCCCGGCTGCGCGCCTGGCGCGAAGCGCGCGACGAGACGGCCGTCGAGGCCGCCCTCGCCGCGCTGCGCGATGCCGCGCAGAGGGGGCAGAATGTGATGCCGTTTTCCATCGCCGCCGCCAAGGCAGGCGCCACGACCGGCGAATGGGCGGCGGTGATGCGCCAGGTGCATGGCGAATATCGCGGCCCGACGGGGGTCTCGGCCAGCCCCTCGAACCGCACCGAGGGGCTGGAGCCGATTCGCGAGGCCGTGGATGCGGTCAGCCGCCGCCTTGGCCGGCGGCTGAAGTTCCTGGTCGGCAAGCCCGGCCTCGACGGCCATTCCAACGGCGCCGAGCAGATCGCCTTCCGCGCCCGCGATTGCGGCATGGACATCACCTATGAAGGCATCCGCCTGACCCCCGAGCAGATCGTGACCCGCGCCGCCGAGGACAATGCCCATGTCGTCGGCCTGTCGATCCTGTCGGGCAGCCACCTGCCGCTGATCGAGGATCTGATGGAGCGGATGCGTGCCGCCGGCCTGGCGCATGTCCCGGTGGTGGTCGGCGGCATCATTCCCGACGAGGATGCCGCCAGGCTGCTGAAGATGGGCGTGGCGCGGGTCTATACGCCCAAGGATTTTGAGCTCAAC
The DNA here is from genome assembly GCF_006386455.1 of Paracoccus sp. FO-3. Taxonomy (NCBI): domain Bacteria; kingdom Pseudomonadati; phylum Pseudomonadota; class Alphaproteobacteria; order Rhodobacterales; family Paracoccaceae; genus Paracoccus; species Paracoccus sp. FO-3. Next base: position 4,942 of record NZ_VCBQ01000058.1, read on the forward strand.
CGGATCATGATGGACATCGTGGCCCTGGCCGAGCCCGAGGAGGCGGCCGCCTGAGCCGGTGGCACGGCCGCATGGGTATTTGAGCAACGAAGAAGTCCGGCACCGCGCCCTCGGCTTCTTCGTTGTCCAAATACCCATATTGCAACCGCGCCGTCAGTCCTTCAGCAGCAAAAGCAGCGCGGCGACGGTCGCCAGCACCCCGGGCATCACGGCGAGCGGCGGCAGGCCGCGGGTCAATGCGGCCTCGAGCCCGATCACCCAGATCGGCGTCAGGTAGGTATAGGCCATCACCTTGGACGAGGGCAGCCGCATGGTGGCGAATTGCACCAGCGCCGTGGTCAGCGCGCTGGCGAAGATCGCGACATAGAGCAGCGTGACCCAGACGATGGCCGGCAGATGCGCCCAATCCGTGTCGAGGATCGCCCGGCCGCCCCAGACAAGCAGGATCAGCCCCCCGGCGCAGAGCGTGGCGAAGGTCGAGACGATCGGCGTCTCGCCCCGGTTCAGCCGGCGCACCATCGGGGTATAGAGCGCATGGGCCGCGCAGCCGACCAGGTAGATCGCCTCGCCGCGGCGGAACTCGAGCCGCATCAGTGCCGCCGCGTCGCCGCCGAAGATCACCCAGAGCGAGCCCGCCGCCCCCAGCGCCAGCGCCAATGCGATGCGCCCGGTCATGCGCTGCCGCATCAAAAGCCAGCCGAAGCCCGCCGACATCAGCGGCGTCAGCGTGAACACCGCCGCCGCCGAGACCGGCAACGCGGTTTTCAGCCCCTCGAACATCAGCACGAAATAGGCGGCGAAGAGCCCGCCCAGCACCAGGTAGCGCCAGGGCGCGCGGAAGGTTTCCCGCGGGATGCCCGGCCCGGCCATGGCCACGCCGCCGACCACGCCCGCGGCGATGGCGAAGCGCGCGGCCGAGATCGCCGCCGGGTCGATCAGGTTCGCCGCCCGTGCGCCCAGCGAGAAGGAGCCCGCGATCGCGGCCGAGAACAGCAGCATCGCCGCATGGCCCTGCAACGCCTCGCGCCGCATCTGCGGCACCGCCGAAAGCTCGGCCATCAGCCGCGCCCGAGCATGTAGAATTCGTCGTTCGGCCGGATGTCGCCCGCGTTCACCAGCCGGTTCGACATGCCGAAGAAGGCGGCGATGGCGCCGATGTCCCAGATCTCGTCCTGGTCGAAGCCGGCCTCGCGCAGCGCGACATGATCCGCCTCGTCGATCCCTTGCGCGTTCAGCGCCACCTTTTCGGCATAGGCCAGCATGGCGCGTTCGCGTGGCGTGAGGTCGGCCTTGCGCCAGTTCACCGCCACCTGGTCGGCGATGAAGGCGTTCTTTGCCCGGATGCGCAGGATGGCGCCATGCGCGACCACGCAATACTGGCACTGGTTCAGCCCCGAGGTCGCGACCACGATCAATTCGCGCTCGGCCTTGGTGAGGCCGCCCTCGCGCTCCATCAGCGCGTCGTGGTAGGCGAAGAAGGCGCGGAACTCGTCCGGGCGATGCGCCAGCGCCAGGAAGACGTTCGGGACGAAGCCCGATTTCTCGGCCACCTTGCGGATGCGCAGGGCGATGTCTTCGGGCATCTCGTCCAGCGAGGGCACGGGAAAGCGGCTGATGGGATGGGTCATGGCTCGGTCCTCCGGGGCGCGAGGTTTTCACCAAAGCCGGGGCAGGGTCAACCGGGGCGCGCTTGACTTTGGCGGGCATTGGCCCTATCCACGCCGGGATTCCCGGAAGGTCTGTCCTTCCGGTCCCCGCGCCTTGTCCGGGGATCGCCCCCCGTCAGCGCGTTGCGCCCACGGGGGCGCACCTGTTTATTCGCGCCCGTGTTCCTCGGGCAAACGGCAACCATTGGAGGGCCGCCGATGTTTGAAAACCTGTCCGACCGCCTTGGCGGCGTCTTCGACCGGCTGACCAAGCAGGGCGCGCTGTCCGAGGATGACGTGGCCGCCGCCATGCGCGAGGTGCGCGTCGCGCTGCTGGAGGCCGACGTCTCGCTGCCCGTGGCGCGCAGCTTCGTCAAGGCGGTGACGCAGAAGGCCACCGGCGCGGCCGTCACCAAGTCGATCACCCCCGGCCAGCAGGTCGTCAAGATCGTCCATGACGAGCTGATCAAGGTCTTGCAGGGCGAGGGCGCGCCCGATGCGCTGCGCATCGACAATCCCCCGGCGCCGATCCTGATGGTCGGCCTGCAGGGCTCGGGCAAGACCACCACCACGGCCAAGCTGGCCAAGCGCCTGAAGGACCGCGAGAAGAAGCGGGTGCTGATGGCCTCGCTGGACACCAACCGTCCGGCCGCCATGGAGCAGCTGGCGATCCTGGGCCAGCAGATCGGCGTCGATACCCTGCCCATCGTGCCGGGCGAGAATGCGGTGCAGATCGCCAGGCGCGCCAAGCAGCAGGCGACGCTGGGCGGCTATGACGTCTACATGCTCGACACCGCCGGCCGGCTGCATATCGACGAAGTGCTGATGGACGAGGTGCAGGCGGTCCGCGACGTGGCCAGCCCGCGCGAGACGCTGCTGGTCGTCGACGGGTTGACCGGCCAGGACGCGGTGAACGTCGCCAGCGAATTCGACGGCAAGGTCGGCATCTCGGGCGTCGTGCTGACCCGGATGGACGGCGACGGTCGCGGCGGCGCCGCGCTGTCGATGCGCGCCGTGACCGGCAAGCCGATCCGCTTCGTCGGCCTGGGCGAAAAGATGGATGCGCTGGAGGTCTTTGACGCGCAGCGTATCGCCGGCCGCATCCTCGGGATGGGCGACATCGTCGCCCTGGTCGAGAAGGCGCAGGAGGTGCTGGAGGTCGAGCAGGCCGAGCGCATGATGAAGCGCTTCCAGAAGGGCATGTTCAACATGAACGACCTGCGCAACCAGCTTGAGCAGATGCTCAAGATGGGCGGGATGCAGTCGATCATGGGCATGATGCCCGGCATGGGCAAGATGGCCAAGCAGGCCGAGGCCGCCGGTTTCGACGACAAGGCGATCAAGCGCCAGATCGCGCTGATCAACTCGATGACGAAAAAGGAACGCGCCAATCCCGACCTGCTGCAGGCCAGCCGCAAGAAGCGCATCGCCGCCGGCGCGGGCATGGAAGTGTCGGAACTCAACAAGCTTCTGAAGATGCAGAAGCAGATGGCCGACACGATGAAGAAGCTGGGCAAGATGGGCAAGGGCGGCATGCTCAAGCAGGCCATGCGCGCCATGACCGGCAAGGGCGGCGGGCTGCCCGACATGGCCAATGTCGATCCCGAGAAGATGGCCGAGGCCACGCGGATGCTGCAAGACCCCAAGGGGCTGGGCGGCCAGTTGGGCGGCATGGGCCTGCCGGGCGGGCTTTCCGGCCTGTTCGGGAAGAAGTGAACGCATGATCCGGCTTGCCGACACGCCCGTGCTGACGACCGAGCGGCTGGTCCTGCGCGCCCCGCAGGCCGGCGACTGGCCGGCATGGCGCGACTTCTTCGAAAGCGACCGCGCCGGCTTCGTCGGCGGGCCGATGGTGCAGCCCGGCCAGTCCTGGCGCGCCTTTGGCCATTTCATCGGCCATTGGGTGCTGCGCGGCTATGGCATGTTCGTGCTGACCGAGCGTGGATCGGACCGGGCGCTGGGGGCGGTCGGGCCGTGGTTTCCCGACGGCTGGCCCGAGCATGAGATCGGCTGGACGCTGTGGTCCGCCGGGCTGGAGGGCCGGGGCTATGCGCAGGAAGCGGCCCTGGCGGCGCGCGATTTTGCCATCCGCACGCTCGGCTGGTCGCGGCCGGTCAGCTATATCGACCAGGCCAATGCGCGCTCGATCTCGCTTGCCCGGCGGCTGGGCGCCCTGCGCGATCCCAAGGCCAAGGCGCCGCATTTCGGGGATGACCGCGCCCCGCCGCATGTCTTTCGCCATCCCGCCGGAGCCGCGGCATGAATGGCGCGTCCCGTGTAGATGCGGTGCTGCGCATTTCAATCCCTGGAGATCTGAATGAGTGATCCGACCGCCCGCGCCGCGACCCTGCTCAAGGAGCATCGTGCCAGCATCGACCGGCTGGACGCGATCCTGGTCTATACGCTGGCCGAGCGGTTCAAGCACACCCAATCCGTCGGCCGCCTGAAGGCCGAACACGATCTTCCTCCGTCCGATCCCGTCCGCGAGGCGAGACAGATCGAGCGGCTGGAACGCCTCGCGCGCGAGGCCGACCTGGACCCGGAATTCGCGCGCAAATTCCTGAACTTCGTGATCGCCGAAGTGATCCGGCATCACGAGAAACTCCTCCCCTGAGGCGGGGTTTCCCCCCGCCGACCCCGCCATTCCAAAGGAGAAAACGCAATGGCAATGAAAATCCGCCTGGCCCGTGGTGGCTCGAAGAAACGCCCCCATTACGCCATCGTCGCGTCCGATTCGCGCATGCCGCGCGACGGCCGCTTCCTCGAGAAGCTGGGCACCTACAACCCGCTCTTGCCGAAGGATTCGGAAGAGCGCATCAAGATGAACCTCGAGCGCGTGCAATACTGGCTCTCGCAGGGTGCGCAGCCGACCGACCGCGTCGCCCGCTTCCTGGAAGCCGCCGGCGTCAAGGAAAAGACCGAGCGCAAGAACCTGAAGAAGGGCGAGCCCGGCAAGGCCGCCAAGGAACGCGCCGAAAAGCGCGCCGCGCGTGAAGCCGCCGCCAACGCCCCGGCCGAAGAAGCCGCTTCGGAATAATGACCGAGCGGGTCTGCGTCGGTGCGATCGCGGGCGCCTTTGGCGTCCGGGGCGAGGTGAGGCTGAAGAGCTTTACCTCGCAACCGAACGATATTGCCGCATATGCCCCGCTTTATACCGAAGACGGCAGCCGCTCGTTCACCGTCCGCCTGACGCGGCCGGTGACGGGCGGGCTTGGCGCCCGGCTGTCGGGCGTCGAGACGCGCGAACAGGCCGAGGCGCTGAAGGGCGTGACGCTCTGGGCCGACCGCGACAAGCTTCCGGCCCTGCCGGACGACGAATTCTATCATGCCGACCTGATCGGCCTGTCGGTCCATGACACCGGCGGGGCGCTGATCGGCAAGGTCCGCGCGATCTACGACCACGGCGCGGGCGACATCCTGGAGATCCACGGACCCGGCCGGCGGCAGGTGCTGCTTCTGCCCTTCACCCGTGCCTTCGTGCCCACGGTGGACCTGGCCGCGGGCCGCATCGTCGCCGACCCGCCGGACGAGCAGGAATGACCGGCGGGGCGATGAAATCCCACGGCCGGCTGTCGATCCGCGCCAGCCTGCAGCCGCGCGACCTGATGGCCGAGCCGCAGGTCAGGGGCGCCTGGACCGCCCAGGTCGTCACGCTTTTCCCCGAGGCTTTTCCAGGGGTTCTGGGGCTTTCCCTGACCGGCAGGGCGCTGACCGAGGGGCTGTGGAACCTGCGCAGCATCGACCTGCGCCCCTTTGGCATCGGCAAGCACCGCAACGTGGACGACACGCCCGCCGGCGGCGGCGCCGGCATGGTGATCCGCGCCGACGTGATGGATGCGGCGCTGCGCGAGGCGGGGGCCGACCTGCCGGTGATCTATCTGTCGCCGCGCGGCAGGCCCTTTACCCAGGCCCGCGCCCGCGAACTGGCGCAGGGCCCCGGCATGACCCTGATCTGCGGCCGGTTCGAGGGCGTGGACCAGCGCGTGCTGGACGCCCATGGCGTCGAAGAGATCAGCATCGGCGACTATGTCCTGACCGGCGGGGAACTGGCGGCTCAGGTCTTGATCGACGCGACGGTTCGCCTTATACCGCGCGTGCTGGGGAATCAGGACTCTCTGGCCGAGGAATCCTTTTCCCCGGACCATGGCGGCCTGCTGGAACATCCGCAGTACACGAAGCCCGCCCTTTGGGAAGGCCGCGCGATCCCGGACGTGCTTTTGTCCGGCAATCACGCGGCTATTGCCAATTGGCGTCACGACATGGCCGAAAGGCTGACCAAGGAACGCCGCCCCGACCTGTGGCGGGCATATGAGCAGGCTCATGTGGACCCGGCAAAGGACCGACAGCTCTCGGGCGCATCAGACCAATCGCGGGACTACCGCGAGCAACCGAAGGAACCAAAGCGATGAACCTGATCGCCCAACTGGAAGCCGAGCAGATCGCCGCGCTCGGCAAGGACATCCCCGATTTCAAGGCCGGCGACACCGTTCGCGTCGGCTACAAGGTGACCGAGGGCACCCGCACGCGCGTGCAGATGTACGAAGGCGTGGTCATCTCGCGCAAGGGCGGCGGCATCGGCGCCTCGTTCACCGTGCGCAAGATCTCGTTCGGCGAGGGTGTCGAGCGCGTCTTCCCGCTCTACTCGACCAACATCGACTCGATCACCGTCGTGCGCCGTGGCCGCGTCCGCCGCGCCAAGCTGTATTACCTGCGCGATCGCCGCGGCAAGTCCGCCCGCATCGCCGAGGTCAGCAACTACAAGCCCAAAGCCGAAGCCAAGGCCTGAGGAGACGCGCCATGAAAGCAGACATCCATCCCGACTACCACCTGATCGAGGTCAAGATGACCGACGGCACCACCTATCAGGTGCGCTCGACCTGGGGCAAGGAAGGCGACACCATGTCGCTGGACATCGACCCGAACTCGCACCCGGCCTGGACCGGCGGCTCGGCCAAGCTGATGGACACCGGCGGCCGCGTGTCGAAGTTCAAGAACAAATACGCCGGCCTGGGCTTCTGATCCCGCTGCCGACCGGACTTGCAAACGCCGCCCCGAAAGGGGCGGCGTTTTTCGTTCGTGGGCGGTGGGCGGCCCAGGGGAGGGGACGCGGTCGGGCCAGGCAGGCCGCGCCGGATCGGCGGCTCAATAGGCCAGGCCGAAGATCGGCATCCAGGCGGGCATGCTGGGCGTGCGGTTCAGCGCCAGGCCGGTCAATTCGCCCCGGCCGGTGTCGATCACCACGCGGCCGTCGCGATATTCGCGCAGCACCGGGCCTTGCGCGCTTTGATAGGGCGACAGCGCGATGGTGGCATAGCCGCGGTTCGGCTTGGAGAAAACGGCGTGGATCATTGGATCGCTCCTTTCCGGTCGAGGCGATGGATGGCGGTGTCCCAGCGCGCCGGATCACGGTCGCGCATCAGGTCGCGCGCGGTCTCGAAGGGGTCGCAGGTGATCAGCCGCAGCGGAATGTCGGAAATGCGATGCGGCTTGCCCGTGCGCCGGTCGATCAGGCTGACGGCATAGCGAGGCGAGACAGGCATGGCGGCCTGCAGCGCGCGATCGGCAAAAGCCGACAGATGGTTCAGCATGGTCATCTTTGGCTCCTTCCCTTGACTGACCCGGCCGGAGATCCCGGCATGGCTATATAACGACATAGCTGATCGTCTTTTGCAAGATAAATATCGACCGGCTTTGTCGTGATGAAAGAATGAAGCTGGAACAGATGGTTGAACGGCCGGCGGGGCAGGGCTGTCCCGCAGCGAAAAGCGCGCGCCGGGCCGCGATTCGGCCGGTCTCGGCGCTTTTCATCGTGCCGAGCGCGGCCTATTGTCCGGCGCGACGCGGGCCGGCATCGCAGGGGGATTCGTGGCGCATATCATCGTGGTCGGGAACGAAAAGGGCGGTTCGGGCAAGTCCACGACCTCGATGCATGTGGCGACCGCGCTGGCCCGCATGGGCCACCGGGTCGGCGCGCTGGACCTGGACGTGCGCCAGCGCAGCTTCGGCCGCTACCTGGAGAATCGTGCCGCCTTCGCCCAACGCGAGGGGCTGGACCTGCCCACCCCCCTGCTCGGGCGCCTTGAGCCCGAGATCCAGGGCGGCCCGGACCCTTTGTCGCAGGCGGTGGCCGCGCTCGAGGCGGAATGCGACTTCATCCTGCTTGACTGCCCCGGTTCGCACACGCGGCTCAGCCAGATGGCGCATACGCTGGCCGATACGCTGATCACGCCGATGAACGACAGTTTCGTCGATTTCGACCTTCTGGCGCGGATGTCGCCCGAGGGCAGGATCCTCGGCCCCTCGATCTATGCCGAGATGGTCTGGTCCGCTCGCCAGCTGCGCGGCGAGGCGGGGGCCGGGCCGATCGACTGGCTGGTGCTGCGCAACCGGCTGGGCACGCAGGCCATGCACAACAAGCGCAAGGTCGGCGGCGCGCTCGCCACCCTGTCCAGGCGCATCGGCTTTCGCGTGGCGCCGGGCTTTTCCGAGCGGGTGATCTTCCGCGAGCTGTTTCCGCGCGGATTGACGCTGCTAGATCTCAAGGACATCGGCACGGAACAGCTCAGCATGTCCAACATCGCCGCCCGGCAGGAACTGCGCGACCTGATCGGCGAGTTGAACCTACCCGGCGTCAGCGTTTCGTTCTGAAACCCGGCCGGCATTGTTGCCGATGGCCGGCGCCATTATGTTGCGCCGCAGATTGGTTTGGAGGGGACGATGACGGCAACCTGCCGGATCACCGGGATCGCGATGCTGGCGCTTGCCCTGTCCCTGGGACCGGTCGGCCCGGTCATGGCCGAGACGGCGGGCGCGGTCGAGCAGTCCGAATTGCCCGTGGTCACGCTGGCCACGGCCCAGCAGGACTGGATCGAGGCGCGGGTGCCGGTCTCGGGCTCGCTGGTCGCCCGGCAGGAGGTGCAGGTCCATGCCCTCGTCTCGGGGCACGAGATCACCAGCATCGAGGCCGAGGTCGGCGACCGTGTCGAGGCGGGGCAGGTGCTGGCGCGGCTGTCCGAGGATGTGCTGTCGGCGCAGCTGGCGCAGGCCGAGGCCGAATATCAGCGCGCCGAGGCCGGTGTCAGCCAGGCCGAAAGCCAGATCGCCAGCACCCAGGCCAGCCTGACCCAGGCGGTCTCGGCGCTGGAGCGCACCCGCAGCCTGCGGCAAAGCGGCAATGCCAGCCAGGCGGTGCTGGACCAGGCCGTCGCCACCGAGGCTTCGGCGCGCGCGGCGGCGGCCTCGGCCTCGGACGGGCTGGGCGTGGCGCGGGCGGCCGTGGCGCAGGCGGATGCGGCGCGGCGCATCGCGCGGCTGAACCTGGACCATGCCCGCATCACCGCCCCGGTTGCTGGGCTGGTGGTGGCGCGGACCGCCCGGCTAGGCGCCATTCCGGGCGGCGGCGGCGAGCCGCTGTTCACCCTGATCGCCGGCGGCGAGGTCGAGCTTGAGGCGGATGTGATCGAGACCGCGCTGAGCCAGCTCAAGCCCGGCGATGCCGCCGAGATCGAGGTCGCGGGCCTTGGCCGCGTCGAGGGCAAGCTGCGGCTGGCGCCGGCGGCGGTCGATCCGGTGACGCGGCTGGGGCCGGCGCGCATCGCGCTGGACCCCGATCCGCGGCTGCGCACCGGGCTGTTCGCCAGCGGCTGGATCATCACCGACCGGCGGCAGGCGGTGACGGTGCCCGCATCGGCCGTGCTGGCCGATGCCTCGGGCGAGCGGGTGCAGGTGGTCAAGGACGGCCGGATCGAGACGCGCGAGGTCCGCAGCGGGCTGATCTGGCAGGGCCGGCGCGAGATCCTGGAGGGCGTCGCATCGGGCGAGACGGTGGTGGCCCGCGCCGGCGCCTTCTTCCGCAGCGGCGACCAGGTACGGGCGGCGCCATGAACTTCTCGGCCTGGTCCATACGCCATCCGGTGCCGCCTATCGCGATCTTCCTCGTGCTGGTGATGATGGGGTTCTACAGCTTCAGCCGGCTGGCGGTGACGGCCATGCCGAACATCGACCTGCCGCTGGTCAGCGTGGTGGTCAACCAGCCGGGCGCGGCGCCCAGCGAGCTGACCCGGCAGGTGATCCAGCCGATCGAGGATTCCATCGCCTCGATCACCGGGGTGCGGCATATCACCTCGGCCGCGACCGACAGTTCGGCGCGGATCTATGTCGAGTTCGAGCTGGAGACCGACACCGACCGCGCCGTGAACGACGTCAAGGACGCGGTGGCCAATGTCCGCGCCGACCTGCCCGAATCCATCGTCGAGCCGCTGGTCCATCGCGTCGATGTCAGCGGCATGGCGATCCTGACCTATGCCGTCAGCAATCCCGGCATGAGCATCGAGGAACTGTCGGATTTCGTCGACGACGTGGTGTCGCGCGACCTGTCCACGGTGCCGGGCGTGGCCAGCATCACCCGCATCGGCGGCGCCGACCGGCAGATCAACGTGGACCTGGACCCGGACCGCATCATGGCCTTCGGGCTGACGGCGGCCGAGATCTCGGAGCAGCTGCGCGCCAAGAACATCGACATGGGCGGCGGGCGCGGCGACCTGGCCGGCACGGAATATTCCATTCGCGCGCTGGGATCGGCGGGCGACGTGGCCCGGCTGGCGGCGACGCCGATCCTGATCGGCTCGGGCGAGGGGGGCGGGCGCACGGTGCGGCTCGACCAGCTGGGCAGCGTCACCGACGGCGCCAGCGAGGAACGCAAGTTCGCCCTGCTCGACGGCCAGCCCGTCGTGGCCTTCGGCGTCTTTCGCGCCTCGGGCGAATCCGACCTGGAGGCGGGCGACGGCACCAAGGCCCGCATCGCCGAGATCGAGGCGCGCAACCCCGGCACCCGGATCACCCTGATCGACGATGCGACCACCTATACCTCGGGCAGCTATCACTCGACCATGGAGACGCTCTACGAGGGCGCGGCGCTGGCGGTGGTGGTGGTGTTCCTGTTCCTGCGCAACTGGCGCGCGACGCTGATCGCCGCGGTGGCGCTGCCCTTGTCGATCATCCCGACCTTCTTCGTCATGCATTGGCTGGGCTTCACGCTGAACGGCATCAGCCTTTTGGCGATCACCCTGGTCACCGGCATCCTGGTCGACGACGCCATCGTCGAGATCGAGAACATCGTGCGGCACATCAACATGGGCGTTCCCGCCTATGAGGCCAGCATGGAGGCCGCGAACGAGATCGGCCTGACCGTCATCGCCATCAGCTTCTCGATCGTCGCGGTCTTTGCCCCGGTCAGCTTCATGGGCGGGATTCCGGGGCAGTATTTCAAGCAGTTCGGGCTGACCGTCGCGGTCTCGGTGCTGTTCTCGCTTCTGGTGGCGCGGCTGATCACGCCGATGCTGGCCGCCTATTTCCTGCGCGACAACACCCGCCTGGCCGAGGAACGCGACGGGCCGGTGCTGCGCGGGCTGATGGCGGTGCTGGCCTGGACGCTGCGCCATCGCGGGCTGACGCTGCTGATGGGGCTGGGGGTCTTCGCCGGTTCGATCTATTCCGCCACGCTGCTGCCGACCGAGTTCATCCCGGCCTCGGATGTCGGCCGCAGCCAGATCAGCATCGAGCTGCCGCCCGGCGCCACGGTGTCGGAAACCGAAGCCGCGGCGCGGATGATCTCGCAGCGCATCGAGGCGGTGCCCGAAGTGCGCTCGGTCTTCGTCAACGGCGGCGAGGACGACGTGGCCAAGGCCAAGCTGATGGTCAATTACGGCCCCAAGGAAGAGCGCGAGCGGTCGAGCTTCGTGATCGAGGACGAATTGAAGCGCGACCTGTCGCAGATCCCCGACCTGCGGATCAATTTCCAGAACGAAGAGGGCAATGCCGACCTGTCGATCTCGGTCCTGGGCGACAGCGAGGCGGGCGCGGCCCAGGCGGCCGAACGGCTGATGGCGGCGATGAAGACCCTGCCGGTGCTGGAGGGGGTGACATCCTCGGCCAGCCTGCAGCGGCCCGAGATCCAGGTCCATCCCCGCCCCGAGGTCGCGGCCCAGCTGGGCGTGACCGCCAGCGCGCTGGCGACGACGCTGCGGGTGGCGACGTTGGGCGACACGGAATCGAACCTTGCCAAGTTCAACACCGGCGACAAGCAGATCCCGATCATGGTGCGGCTGGACCAGGAGGCGCGGCGCGACCTGATGACGGTGCGCAACCTGCGGGTGCCCAGCTCGGCCGGGCAGGTGCCGCTGGAGGTGGTGGCGGATGTCTCGATCTCGGCCGGGGCGACCGAGATCGGCCGCTACGACCGGCGCTATCGCACCACGGTATCGGCGAACCTGGCGGGCGGCGCGCTGCTGGGGCCGGTGAACGCGCAGGTCACGGCCTTGCAGCAGCAGGTCGAGCTGCCGGCCGGGACCGAGATCCAGCCCTCGGGCGATGCCGAGATCATGGGCGAGGTGTTCCAGGCCTTCACCGTGGCGATGGTTTCGGGCGTGGTGCTGACCTATGTCGTGCTGGTGCTGCTGTTTCATAATTTCGTCACCCCGGTCTCGATCCTGATGTCGCTGCCCCTGGCCATCGGCGGCGCGATCCTGGCGCTGTTCCTGACCGGCAATTCCATCAGCATGGCGGTGGTGATCGGCTTCCTGATGCTGATGGGGATCGTGACCAAGAACGCCATCATGCTGGTGGAATTCGCGGTCAGCGCCATAGACCGCGGGGTCGAGAAGCGCGAGGCGATCCTGGACGCGGTCCACAAGCGCGCCCGGCCCATCGTGATGACCACCATCGCCATGACGGCGGGCATGGTGCCCTCGGCCATCGGCACCGGCGAGGGGGCGGAGTTCAGCGCGCCCATGGCCATCGCGGTGATCGGGGGCTTGCTGCTGTCGACGCTGCTGTCGCTGCTGTTCGTGCCCTCGCTGTTTTCCGTCGTGCATGGCGGGCAGGTGCGCATCGGCGGCTGGCTGCGGCGGCGGATCGGGCTGAACGCGGCACCCGAGGCGGCCGGGGAGTGAGGCCGGACCGGGGGCTTCGCGCCCCCGGACCCCCGCGGGATATTTGGACACGAAAGAAAAAGGGGGCCGGCGAGGGCCCCCTTTCCTTCGTTCCTGGCAGCCGGGTTCAGGCCAGCATGCCCATCGGGTTTTCCAGGTGCCCGACGATGGCTTCCAGCAGCTGGGCGCCGAGCGCGCCGTCGATCACCCGGTGGTCGACCGAAAGCGTCATCGACATGACGTTGCGGATCACCACCTCGCCATTCTCGACCACCGGGGTCTGGATGCCGGCGCCGACGGCGAGGATCGCGCCATGCGGCGGGTTGATCACCGCGTCGAAATTCTCGATCCCGAACATGCCGAGGTTCGAGATGGCGAAGCTGCCGCCCTGGTATTCGTGGGGCGCGAGCTTCTTGGTCTTGGCGCGGTTGGCCAGGTCCTTCATCTCGGCCGAGAGCGCCGAGAGCGTCTTTTGCTGCGCGTCCTTGAGGACCGGGGTGAAGAGCCCGCCCTCGACCGCGACGGCGACGGCCACGTCGGACGGCTTCAGCTTGAGGATGCGGTCGCCGGCCCAGACGGCATTGGCATCCGGCACCTCTTGCAGCGCCAGGGCGCAGGCCTTGATGATGAAGTCGTTGACCGACAGTTTCACGCCCCGCGAGTCCAGCTGCTTGTTCAGCATGGCGCGGAATTTCATCAGCTCGTCGAGCTTGGCGGACCGGCGCAGGTAGAAATGCGGGATGGTCTGCTTGGCCTCGGAAAGCCGCGCGGCGATGGTGCGGCGCATGCCGTCGAGCGCCACTTCCTCGGTCTCGCGGTCGGCGTAGATCTTGAGGATGGTTTCGGCCGAGGGGCCGGCCGGGGCTGCGGCCGCGGCGGGTGCCGGGGCGGCTTTCGGCGCCTCGGCGGCGGCCGGCTTGGCCGCGCCGGGCTTCGCGCCCTCGACATCCGCCTTGACGATGCGGCCATGCGGGCCGGAACCCGTCACGCCGGCAAGGTCGATGCCCTTTTCCGCCGCGATGCGCCGGGCGAGCGGCGAGGCGAAGATGCGCCCGCCTTCGGCCGATTTCGGCGCGGCCGGGGCAGGGGCGGCGGTGGCCGTCGCTGCCGGGGCGGCTTCGGCTTTCGCCGTCTCGGGCTGGGCTTCCGCCTTGGGCGCCGGGGCGGCGGCGATGTCATCGGCGGATTCGCCCTCTTCCAGCAGCACGGCGATGGGGGTGTTCACCTTGACCCCCGCCGTGCCCTCGGCCACCAGGATCTTGCCCATCCGGCCCTCGTCGACGGCCTCGAACTCCATCGTGGCCTTGTCGGTTTCGATCTCGGCGATGATGTCGCCGGATTTGACCTCGTCGCCCTCTTTCACCAGCCATTTGGCCAGCGTGCCTTCCTCCATGGTCGGCGACAGGGCGGGCATCAGGATTTCAGTCGGCATCTTCTGCCCTCCCCTTAGCGATAGGTGACTTTTTTCACCGCCTCGACGACCTCGGCGGCGGTGATCAGCGCGTGTTTCTCAAGGTTCGCGGCATAGGGCATGGGCACGTCCTTGCCGGTGCAGTTGATCACCGGCGCGTCGAGCCAGTCGAAGGCGTTTTCCATGATATGGGCCGAGAGGTGGTTGCCGATCGAGGCGACCGGGAAGCCCTCTTCCACCGTCACGCAGCGGTTGGTGCGCTTGACCGATTCGATTACCGTGCCGTAGTCGAGCGGGCGCAGGGTGCGCAGGTCGATCACCTCGGCCTCGATGCCGTCGGCGGCCAGCTTTTCGGCCGCCTCCAGCGCATGGACCATGCCGATGCCGAAGCTGACCAGGGTCACGTCGCGGCCGGGGCGCACGATCTTGGCCTTGCCGAAGGGGATGGTGAAATCCTGCAGGTCCGGCACCTCGAAGCTGCGGCCGTAGAGGATCTCGTTTTCCAGGAAGATCACCGGGTTCGGGTCGCGGATCGCGGTCTTGAGCAGGCCCTTGGCGTCGGCGGCCGAATAGGGCATCACCACCTTGAGGCCGGGGATCTGCGCATACCAGGCGGCATAGTCCTGGCTGTGCTGGGCCGCCACGCGGGCGGCGGCGCCGTTCGGGCCGCGGAAGACGATCGGGCAGCCCATCTGGCCGCCGGACATGTAAAGCGTCTTGGCGGCCGAGTTGATGATATGGTCGATCGCCTGCATGGCGAAGTTGAAGGTCATGAACTCGACGATGGGACGCAGCCCGGCCAGCGCCGCGCCGGTGCCGATGCCGGCGAAGCCGATTTCCGAGATCGGCGTATCGACCACGCGGCGGGGCCCGAACTTGTCCAGCAGGCCCTGGCTGATCTTGTAGGCGCCCTGGTATTCGCCGACTTCCTCGCCCATCAGGAAGACGGTCTCGTCGCCGGACATTTCCTCTTCCATGGCCTCGCGCAGGGCTTCGCGCACGGTCATGGTCTTCATCGGCGTGCCTTCCGGCCAGTCGGGCGACTGGTCCGCGACCGGGGCCGGCGCGGGGGCCGCGGCCTGCGCGGGAGTGGCCGGAGCCTCGGCCCTGGCCTCGGCGGGTGCGGGCTCGGCCTTGGGTGCGGGGGCGGCATCGACGGATTCGCCTTCCTCGACCAGGACGGCGATGGGGGTGTTCACCTTGACCCCCTGGGTGCCCTCGGCGATCAGCAGCTTGCCGAGGATGCCTTCGTCGACCGCCTCGAATTCCATCGTGGCCTTGTCGGTCTCGATCTCGGCGATGATGTCGCCGGATTTCACGCTATCGCCTTCCTTGACCAGCCATTTGGCCAGCGTGCCTTCCTCCATGGTCGGCGACAGGGCGGGCATCAGGATTTCGGTTGCCATGGTTCCCTCCCCTCAGGCGTTCTGTTCCGCGCCGCCCTGCGGCACGTCCTGGGCGTAGATGTCGGTCCAGAGCTCCTCCAGCGGCGGCTCGGGGCTTTCCTTGGCGAACTCGGCGGAATCGTTCACGATGTCCTTGATCTCCTTGTCGATGGCCTTGAGGTCGTCCTCGGAGGCATGCTGGCCTTGCAGCAGCAGTTCGCGCACATGTTCGATGGCGTCGCGTTCGTCGCGCATCTTCTGCACTTCCTCGCGGGTGCGGTATTTCGCCGGGTCGGACATCGAATGGCCGCGATAGCGATAGGTCATGACTTCCAGGATGTAGGGCCCCTTGCCGGCGCGGCAATGCGCCACCGCCTTTTCGCCCGCGGCCCGGACCGCCAGCACGTCCATGCCGTCCACCTGTTCGCCCTTGATGCCGAAGGCTTCGCCGCGGCCGTAGAGCGTGGTCGACTTGGTCGAGCGCTTCATCGAGGTGCCCATGGCATATTGGTTGTTCTCGATGACGAAGACGACGGGCAGGCTCCACAGCTCGGCCATGTTGTAGGTCTCGTAGACCTGGCCCTGGTTCGAGGCGCCGTCGCCGAAATAGACGAAGGTGACGTTGTCGTTGCCCAGATACTTGTCGGCGAAGGCCAGGCCCGCGCCCAGCGGCACCTGCGCCGCGACGATGCCATGGCCGCCGTAGAAATGCTTTTCGCGGCTGAACATGTGCATCGAGCCGCCCTTGCCCTTGGAATAGCCGCCGATGCGGCCGGTCAGCTCGGCCATCACGCCGCGGGCTTCCATGCCGCAGGCCAGCATGTGGCCGTGGTCGCGGTAGGAGGTGATGCGCTTGTCGCCTTCCTTCGCCGCGGCCTCGAGGCCGACGACGACGGCTTCCTGGCCGATGTAGAGGTGGCAGAAGCCGCCGATCAGGCCCATGCCGTAAAGCTGGCCGGCCTTTTCCTCGAATCGCCGGATCAGCAGCATGTCGCGGTAGTATTTGAGCAGCTCATCCTTGGACACGTTGGGCGTGCTTTGCTTGGCTGCGGGCTTTCTGACCATGGGCCTCCTCCTCGGGGCGGGGATAGTTCAGCGTTAAACTAATTCTAGGCGAAGCTTTCGGGGGAAGTAAACCGGCGTTGTGCATCCGTCCAGAGGGCAGATGCGGAAAGCCGCTTGCCCCAGCCGTCGCCGGTCGCGCCGGCGGCGCGGCCGCAGGGGTATTTGGACAACGGAGAAACCGGAGGCCCGTCAGCGGATGATGATCTCGTCGGCGCGCACCAGGCCCAGCACGTCGCGGGCGCGTTCGTCCAGCAGGTCGATGTCGAGGTATTCGTCCGACAGCCGCCGCGCCAGGTTGCGCATCCGGTCCACCTCGGCCTGCAGCTTGTCGCGCTGCTGGACCAGTTCCTGCGTCTCGGCCTGCAGCTGCACCCGGCGCAGGATGCCCGAGGGGCCCTGCACCGCCGCATAGGCGAAATAGACGCCCAGGAGGATCATCACGACGAAGAAAATGATGGCGCTGATCGACAGGCGCTGGGTCATGCTTGGGCCATGGGGCTGCTCGTTGGGCTGCTCGTTCTTTTGGCCGGATCATGCCACAGGCGGCCCGTCGGGGGAATCCCCTAAGCGCCGCGCAGGATGTCGTCCAGCACCAGCGCCATGACGCGGGCGGAATCCTGCATGTCCTGCACGCCCACCCATTCGTCGGGCTGATGCGCCAGGTCCAGCACGCCCGGCCCGTAGGCGATGCAATTCTGCAGCTTGCCGATGCGGTCGATATGCTTCTGGTCGTAGGTGCCGGGGCTGACGACATAGCCCGCCTCGCGGCCCAGCACCCGCCGGATGGCGGCGGCGGTCGAGCGCACCACCGGCGCCTCGCGGTCGGTCATGCTGGGGACCACCTCGAAGAGGTCGCGGATCTCGTAGGTGAAACCGGGGCGCGCCGCCCTGACCTTTTCCAGCAGCGCCGTGACCTCGCGCTTGACCTCGGACAGTTCCTCTTCGATCAGGAAGCGGCGGTCGATGGTGATGCGGCAGCGGTCGGCGACGCAGGGCGCGGGCAGGCCGGTGAAATCCGGGCCGAGATCCGGCTCGCCGCCATGGATCGAGTTGATGTTCAGCGTCGAGTTCCGCGCCCCTTCGGGGATCACCGGCATCTCGGTGCGCTTGGTCATCAGCAGCGGGAACAGCGTGCGCTCCATTTCCTCCAGCACCGCGCCCATGTGGCGGATGGCGCTGTCGCCCAGGAAGGGCATCGAGCCGTGGGCGATGCGGCCACGCGTCTCGATCTCGGCCCACCAGACGCCGCGATGGCCCAGGCAGATGCGGTCCTTGTGCAGCGGCTCGGGGATGATGACATGGCCGACATGGGCGAAGGCGCCCTGTTCTGCCAGGTAGGCCACGCCGCCGAAGCCGCCCGATTCCTCGTCCGCGGTGGCGCTGATCTCGATCTGGCCGGGATGGTCGGGGTAGAGCGCCACGAAAGCCTCCGCGGCGATGATGCTGGAGGCCAAGCCCCCCTTCATGTCGCAGGCGCCGCGGCCGTAGATGCGGCCGCCGTCCAGTTCCGCGGCGAAGGGATTGCGGCTCCAGCCGTGGCCGACCTCGACCACGTCGTGATGGCTGTTGAAATGCACGCATTCGCCGGGCGGGCGGCCGCGGTGGCGGGCGACCAGGTTCCAGCGCGGAAAGGCCTCGCTGTCGCCGGGCGCGCCATGGGCGCGGACCAGTTCGCAGGCCCAGCCCTGCGGCGCCAGCCGCGCCTGCAGGTATTCGCAGATCTCGCGATAGTTGCGGCCCGGCGGGTTCAGCGTCGGGATGCGGATCAGATCCTGGGTCAGGCGGACCAGGTCGTCGCGGCGGTTTTCGATCTCGAGGGCAAGGGCGTCCATGGCGCAAGGCTAGGCCGGGCGCGGCGGCGCGGCAATGGGGTCATTGACAGTCGCGGCGCGCCGGCCTTCCATGGGGCTGGCTTTTCGCAACCAGGGTCTGCCCGATGATCGCCTTTCTTCGCCTGATCGGCATGGTCCTGCTCGTCGAGCTGGTCTTTTACCTGCTCATCGGAACCTATGTCCGCAGCCTGCGGCGCGAGGAGCTTGAAAAGGAATGGGATCGCCGCCATCCCGAGCGCGCGGGCCCGTCCCCGGAACGCGCCGAGTTCGTGCGGCGTTCGATGGTGGGCTTCAGCAAGACCCTGCGGGGGCGGCTTGCCCTGCTGGTGCTGGTCCTGCCGGTGGTCGCGATCATCGTGATCATCGTGATCGTGAACTACTATTGAGGGGGCGCCGATGCGCTGGTTCCTGACCGTCCTTGGGGTGATCTTCGGGATCGTGGTCTTTCTGTTTCTGGACTACACGCTGCCCTCGAAGCAGACGGTCCGCATCACCAACACCTACAACCGGCTGACCGACATCGGCGCCAATGCGTTCTTCTATGCCTCGCCCGATACCGGCACGGTGCAGAACGCCCAAGGCCAGCGCGACGTGCGCTTCATCGACACGGTGCGCCCGAACGGCAAGCCCCATGTCTATCGCAACGAGGATACCGGCTGGATCTGGCCGCCCTATTTCAAATACGACAGCTCGAACCTGCATGCGCAGGCGACCGACCTGCGCTCGACCGCGGCGAGCCCGGAATGGGTCAGCGTGACCTCATACGGCTGGCGCATCGCCTGGCTCTCGGTCTATCCCAACGCCATCTCGATCAAGCCGGTGGCGGGGCCCGAGGTGAAGCCCTTCAACTGGGCGGCACAGATCATCCTGCTGATCCTGGGGGCGCTGCTGTTCCTGCTTTGGCGGATGTGGAACCAGTTCCGCGAGCGCACCATCGATCCGGCCGTGCGTTCGGCGGACGAGGCATGGGACCGGCTCGACGCCCGCGCCGACGCGGCGCGCGACCGGGCGCGCGGGCGGATGCGGCGCTGGTGGGACGGGCTGCGGGGGCGCTGAGCGATGGAGCGCAAGAACCCCGGCACCGATTTTCGCCTCGACTGGTTCGAGAACATCCAGGTCAACACCCCGGCGGCCGAGCGCCGCGCCGCGAGCCTGACCGCGCGCCGCAGCCTGAAAAAGGAATGGCAGGCGGCCTGGCTTCTGAACGCGGTGCGCTGCATCGACCTGACCACGCTGGCGGGCGACGATACGCCCGATCGCGTGGCGCGGCTTTGCGCCAAGGCGCGCCAGCCGGTCGATGCCGGCCAGTTGGCGGCGCTGGGGGTCGATCACCTGACCACCGGCGCGGTCTGCGTCTATCCGACCATGGTGGCGGCGGCGAAACGGGCGCTGCGGGGCAGCGCGATCCCCGTCGCCTCGGTCGCGACCGGCTTTCCTGCCGGGCTGATGCCGCTCGACCTGCGGCTGGCCGAGATCCGCTATGCGCTGGACCAGGGCGCGGACGAGATCGACATCGTGATTTCCCGCGCGCTGGTGCTGCGCGGCGAATGGGCGGCGCTTTACGACGAGATCTGCGAGATGCGCGAGGCTTGCGGCGCGGCCCGGATGAAGGCGATCCTGGCGACGGGCGAGCTGAAGACCCTGACCAATGTCGCCAGGGCCAGCCATGTCGCCATGCAGGCCGGCGCCGATTTCATCAAGACCTCGACCGGGAAGGAGCCGGTGAACGCCACGCTGCCGGTGTCGCTGGTCATGCTGCGGGCGATCCGCGACTATCGCGACCGGACCGGCTTCGCCGTCGGCTTCAAGCCGGCGGGCGGGCTGAAGACGGCCAAGGACGCGCTGAACTGGCAGGTGCTGATGGCCGAGGAGCTGGGCCGCGACTGGCTGGACCCGAGCCTTTTCCGCATCGGTGCCAGCTCGCTGCTCTCCGACATCGAGCGGCAGGTTTCCCATCACGTCACCGGGCGCTATGCAGCCGCCCATCGTCTGGCCGCGGGGTGATGATGCCGAAGGTAAGCGAGATCATGGAAAGCATGGAATACGGTCCCGCGCCCGAGGACGCCTCGGCCGTCCGCGACTGGCTGCGCGAACGCGGCAGCTTCGGCCATTTCATCGCCGGGCGTTTCACCAGGCCGGGCGAGACCTTCGCCAGCCGCGATCCCTCGAGTGGCGAGGAACTGGCGCAGGTCACGCAGGGCACCGCCCGCGATGTGCAAAAGGCGGTGCGCGCCGCCCGCCGGGCGCAGCGCAGCTGGGGCGCCATGCCGGGGCACGACCGGGCGCGCTTTCTCTATGCCATCGCCCGCACCATCCAGAAGCGCGAGCGTTTCCTTGCGGTGCTGGAGAGCCTGGACAACGGCAAGCCGATCCGCGAAAGCCGCGACATCGACGTGCCGCTGGTGGTGCGGCATTTCTACCACCATGCCGGCTGGGCCGAACTGGCCGAGACCGAGTTTCCCGGCCATGCCGCCTTGGGCGTCTGCGGCCAGATCATCCCCTGGAACTTTCCGCTGCTGATGCTGGCCTGGAAGGTGGCGCCGGCCCTGGCCGCCGGCAATTGCGTGGTGCTGAAGCCTGCCGAATACACGCCGCTGACCGCGCTGGCATTCGCCGAGATCTGCGCCCATGTCGGCCTGCCCGCCGGGGTGGTGAACATCGTCACCGGCGATGGCGAGACCGGCGCGGCGCTGGTTCAGGCCCCGGTGGACAAGATCGCCTTCACCGGCTCGACCGAGGTCGGGCGCGGCATCGCCCGTGCCACCGCCGGCTCGGGCAAGCGGCTGACGCTGGAACTGGGCGGCAAGTCGCCTTTCGTGGTCATGGAGGACGCCGACCTGGACGCCGCGGTCGAGGGCGTGGTCGAAGGGGTCTGGTTCAACCAGGGCGAGGTCTGCTGCGCCGGCTCGCGCATCCTGGTCGCCGAATCGGTCGCCGCGCGGTTCGAGGCGCTGTTGCGGGCGCGGATGGGCAAGCTGCGGCTGGGCGCGCCGCTCGACAAGTCCACCGATGTCGGCGCCATCGTCGATCCGGTGCAAAAGGACCGCATCCTGCGCATCCTGGACCGCGCGACCGCCGCCGGGGCGGAACTGGTCGGCGGCGCCGCGGCGCCGGGCTGCTTCATCGCGCCGGGCTATCTGCGAAACATCGCCCCCGCCAATCCCGGCATGGTCGAGGAGATCTTCGGCCCCATCGCCACGTTCTCGACCTTCCGTACCCCGGACGAGGCGGCGGACCTGGCCAACAATACCCGCTATGGGCTGGCGGCCTCGGTCTGGTCGGAAAGCGCGACTGTGGCCACCGACATGGCGGCGCGGATCAAGGCGGGCGTGGTCTGGGTGAATTGCGCCAACCTCTTCGACGCCGCCGCGCCCTTTGGCGGCCTGCGCGATTCGGGCTATGGCCGCGAGGGCGGGCGCGAGGGGATGCTGGACTATCTGGCCGCCCCGGTCGCCGCGCAGCGCGACCCGGCGCCGTCGGAAATCGCCCCGGCCGAGGCGCCCGAGATCGACCGCACGGTCAAGCTTTACATCGGCGGCGCGCAGAAGCGCCCGGACGGCGGCGCCAGCTATGCGGCGCAGGACGAACTGGTGCCCCTGGGCAACCGCAAGGACATCCGCAACGCGGTCGAAGCGGCGCAGGGGGCCTTGACGAAATGGCAGGGCCTGGGCGGCCACGGCCGCGCGCAGGTGCTGTATTTCCTGGCCGAGAACCTGGCGCAGCGCCGCGCCGAGTTCGCCGGCTACGCCAGCCCGGCCGAAGTCGATGCGGCGATCCGCCGCTGCTTCTTCTATGCCGGTTTCGCCGACAAATACGACGGCGCCACGGTTTCGGCCAAGCCCGGCCACCTGTGCCACGTCCAGCCCGAGCCGCATGGCGTCATGGGGCTGGTCGCGCCCACGGCCGCGCCGCTGGCGGGCTTCATGGCGCTGGTGCTGCCGGCCATCGCCATGGGCAATGCGGTGGTGGCGATCCCGTCGCAGGACCGGCCGATGGCGGCGCTGACGCTGGCGCAGGTGCTGGCCTGTTCGGACGTGCCGGGCGGCGTGGTCAATATCGTCACCGGCCCGCGTGACGAACTGGCGCGGGCGCTGGCCGGCCATGACGGCGTCTCGGCGATCTGGCATGCCGGCCAGGGCGAGGGGCTGGCCGAGGTGCAGCGCGCCGCGGCCGAGACCCTGATCCCGGTCTGGACCCCGGCGCCGCGCGACTGGAGCGATCCGCAGGCGCAGGGCCGCGAGTTCCTGCGCGCCGCCAGCCGGACCAAGACCGTCTGGCTTCCCTATGGCGCGCTTCCCGCCGGCACCGGCAGCGCGGCCTATTAGCAGGCTGCTGAAAAAGGATTTTGAGAGGGCGGCGAAGCGGAAATCGTTCTGGATCCAGCTAATATCGGCCCGAAAATGGGGTGTTTTCGGCAAATTTGAGGCGGATTTCCCGGCTCCCCGCCCGCGCTGTCCTGTCGCAAGGACTTTTTCAGCAGCCTGTTAGTTCATCGACTGCGGTGGGCGGATGGCGTTGTCATCCGCGCGCCCAGCGGACAAACTCGGGCGGTCCCAGCATCGGAATCGCCCATGTATATCCCGCCGCATTTCCACGAGATCGACCCGCAGGAGATCGCCGCGCTCATCGAGGCGGCGCCCCTGGCCTGCATCGTGGCGCAGACCCCCGAGGGGCTGGTCGCCAACCACGTCCCGCTGCTGGCCGGCCCCGACGGCACGCTGATCGGCCATGTGGTGCTGGCCAACGACATGCACCGGCTGATCGCCGAGGGCCAGGAGGTGCTGGCGATCTTTCGCGGCGAGGACGGTTATGTCTCGCCCAATTTCTACCCGACCAAGCCCGAGCACCATCGCCACGTCCCGACCTGGAACTACCAAGTGGTCCATGTCCATGGCGGCATCGCCTTCCAGCATGACGAGCGGGCCAAGCGCGCGGCGGTCGGCCTGCTGACCCGCAGCCACGAGCGGCGGCTGAACGGCGCCGATGCCTGGCGCATGGCCGATGCGCCGGCCGATTACATGCAGCAGATGCTGGCCGGCATCGTCGCCTTTCGCATCGAGATCCGCCGGACGCTGGCAAAGTCCAAGCTGAGCCAGAACCGCGAGGCGCGCGATTACCAGGGCGCCATCGCAGGGCTGAGGGCCAGCGGGCACGCGGCGATGGCCGAAACGATGGCAAGGCGGCGGCCGGGGGATGCCTAGCCGCTGAGCCTCGATAACGGCGGCCGGGACAGGCGCGACAAGCGGCTGGACGGCGGGATTCGAACGGCGCGGCACGCCGGTCCGCGCCTGCGCCATTGCCGGAGAACGAGGGCTTCGATCCCTCGGCGGGTCGATCGGTTGCATTGCAACGGCTATCCCCGACCTTCCGTGGCATCCTGCGCCGGCGAAGCGCAAAGATCACGGCATTCGCCGACGAACACCACGCGCTTTGCGGCGGCGTTCTTTCCCTGCCACGGGCCGCCCTCATGGTCCTGGCGCCGAAACCTCGGCTCGCCGCAGGGCTGCGACTCCGGTTCGGAGGCGGCGTGCTGCGGATCGGTTCCGCCGAACCTGCCTTTGGTTCGAGGGCTGGCAAACCTTGCGAGGGGATCGCAAAGGATATTCGCCCGCCGACCGGAAAATCCCACCATGGGATCGCGGAGGCCATTTGTTCGCAGGCCGGCAAGCCTTGCCGGGGGTGGCAAAGGACATTCATCCGAAGGCCGACAAGCCCCGCCATGGGATCGCAAGGAACAGTCGCCAGCAGGCTGACAAATCTCATGAGGGGAACGCAAAGGACAGCGCCCCGCCGCGGCAAGCCCGGCTTCTGTCGCGGTGCCGGGCGGTTTGGCCGTGCCCCAGGGCTGCAAGCCCGCGATCCGCCGACGCATCGTCCGGGTCGAGGGGACGCGGTCCGTGCGGCGCACGCGGCCGAAAGCCGCAGGCAGAGGCGCCCCGCCGCCCGGTCAGGCGAGGCGCAGCCAGCGCAGCTTGGCCTCAGTCGCGGTGCCGGGTGGATTGGCCCGTGCCGAGGGCTGCAAGCCCGCGATCCGCCGAACGCCTGCCGTCCAGACCAAGGGGGCGCAGTCCGGGCGGGTCGCACGCGGTCGAAAACCGCGGGCAGAGGCGCTCCGCCGCCCGATCGGGCCAGGCGCAGCCAGTGTAGCTTGGCCTCGGTCGCGGTGCCGGGTGGCTTGGCCCGTGCCGAGGGCTGCAAGCCCGCGATCCGCCGAACGCCTGCCGTCCAGGCCGAGGGGACGCGGTCCGTGTGGGTGGTACGCGGTCGAAAACCGCAGGCAGGGGCGCCCCGCCGCCCGGTCTGGCGAGGCGCAGCCAGCGCAGCTTGGCCTCGGTCGAGGTCCAGGGTGGCTTGGCCGGTGCCGAGGGCTGCAAGCCTCCAATCCGCCGAACGCCTGCCGTCCAAGCCGAGGGGACGCGGTCCGTGCGGCGCGCACACGGCCGAAAACCGCAGGCAGACGCGCGCCGCCGCTCGGTCAGGCCAGGCGCAGCCAGCGCAGCCCGGCCTCGGTCGAGGTGCGGGGGGTGTATTCGGCGCTCACCCAGCCGCCATAGCCCGAGGCGTCGATGGCGCGGAACAGTTCGGCGAAGTCGATGTCGCCCTGCCGCGGCTCGTGCCGGCTGGGCCAGTCCGAGATCTGGATGTGCCGCACCCGGCGGGCATGGCGCTGCCAGACGGTCAGCGCATCGCGATGGATCATCTGCGCATGATAGACGTCGAATTGCAGGCCCAGGTTCGGGGCCCCGACCTCGTCCAGGATCTCGGCCGCCAGTTCGAAACTGTCGAGGAAATAGCCCGGCATGTCGTTGCGGTTCATCGGCTCGATGGTCAGGCTGGCGCGGGCGTCGCGGGCGCAGGCCCATTTCAGGTTCTCGACGAAGGTGCGCCGCGCCAGCCCGCCCTGGGCCTTGCCGGCCATCACATGCAGGTGCTTGACCCCCAGCGCCCGGCCAAAGCGCAGGGCACGGTCGAAATCGCCGCGAAAGCGCGATTCGTTGCCCGGCTCGGCGGCAAAGCCGCGCGGGCCGCCGGCCCAGTTCGGCGGCGGCGTGTTCATCAGCACGAACTCCACCCCCGCCGCCTGCGCGGCCTGGGCCAGTTCCTTGACCGCGAGGTCATAGGGAAACAGGATTTCCACCCCGCGAAAGCCCGCGCGCTTTGCGGCGGCGAAGCGCTGCAGCATGGGCATTTCGGTGAACAGATAGGTCAGGTTGGCGGCGAATCGCGCCATGGTCAGGGCTCCAGGGGAAAGACCGTCCCTCCCGAGTGCAATTCCATACGCCCGTTTTCGCCGGGCATAGCCGCATCGGCCAGTCGGTAGAATGTCTTGCGGTCGATCAGTGCCCAAAGACCGCGGCGGATATGGACATAGGGCCGCGGCTCCTCCGGCGTCCCGCGCATTTCTATCGCATGCTCGGGGCCGGCGCTGACCCGGTCGCCCACATTGGTGGTGAAGACGATGTCTTCGCCGATTTCGGCATCGACGGCGATGAAGGGCGCGTCGACCACGCGGATGCCGACCTTTTCGACCGGGGTGACGAGGAAATAGCCATCCCCCTCGCGCTTCAGGATCGAGGCGAAAAGCCGCACCATTTCCGGCCGGCCGATGGGCGTGCCGTTGTAGAACCAGCTGCCGTCGGCGCGGATCTCCATGTCCAGGTCGCCGCAGAAGGGCGGGTTCCACAGATGCACCGGCGGCGGCCCCTTTTTCGAGGCGCGGCTGGCCGCGGCGGCGATTCCGGCCGCATCGCTCACGGCATTGTCAGTCTTTTCCTCCATTCCCTGTGGACCCCGTCACACCTGCCTTTATGTTGTCCTAGAACAGAAACGGGGCATTGTCATGGCCGAGAATGAGAAACTGGTTTCCGAAGTCCTGACGCTGACCGACCGCCTGGCCCAGGCCCGCGCCAGCGTCGAGCATCGCTTCGTCGGCCAGCATGCCGTGGTCGAGCAGGTTCTGGCGGCGATCCTGTCGGGCGGCCATGCCCTGCTGGTCGGCCAGCCGGGGCTGGGCAAGACCATGCTGGTCGATACGCTGGCCACCGTGCTGGGGCTCGACTCGGCGCGCATCCAGTTCACCCCCGACCTGATGCCGGCCGACATCCTGGGCTCCGAGGTGCTGGACATCCGGCCCGACGGCACCCGCGCCTTCCGCTTCATCGAGGGGCCGGTCTTCACCCGGCTGCTGATGGCCGACGAGATCAACCGCGCCAGCCCGCGCACGCAATCGGCGCTGCTGCAGGCCATGCAGGAGGGCGAGGTCACCATCGGCGGCGAGCATCGCCCGCTGGGCCGGCCCTTCCACGTGCTGGCCACCCAGAACCCGATCGAGCAGGAGGGCACCTATCCGCTGCCCGAGGCGCAGCTCGACCGTTTCCTGTTGCAGATCGACGTGGACTATCCCGACCGCGACACGGAGCGCGCCATCCTGCTGGCGACGACCGGGGTCGAGCAGGGCCGGGCCCATGCCGTCTTCGACGCCGAGGGGCTGGTCGCGGCGCAGGCGCTGATCCGGCGCATGCCGGTGGGAGAGACGGTGCTGGACGCGATCCTGGACCTGGTGCGCGCGGCGCGTCCCGGCGCGCCCGAGGCGCCGGGCTGGATCGCCGACACGCTGGTCTGGGGGCCGGGGCCGCGCGCGGCGCAGGCGCTGACGCTGGTCACGCGGGCGCGGGCGGCGCTGAACGGCCGCTTTGCGCCGACGCTCGACGATGTCGAGGCCATGGCCGCCCCGGTCCTGCGCCACCGCATGGCGCTGAGCTTTGCCGCCCGCGCCCGCGGCGAGACCATCGAGGGCGTGATCGCGCGCCTGCTCGGCGACCGGATGCGGGCGGCGGCGTGAAACCCCAGGCCGATCAGCTGCGCGCCGGCGCCGAGGCTGCCTCGGCCGCCTTGCCTGCGCTGATGCTGTCGGCCGAGCGGCTGGCGGCGGCGCTGGTGCCCGGCGCGCATGGCCAGCGCCGCGCCGGCATGGGCGAGGATTTCTGGCAATACCGCCCGGCCACGGCGGGCGATACGGCGCGCAGCATCGACTGGCGCCGCTCGGCCCGGTCGGATGCGCAGTTCGTGCGCGACCGCGAGGCGCAGGTGGCGCAATCGGCGGCGATCTGGGTCTCGGCCGCGGCGGGCATGGATTACACCGGCAGCGCCGAGCGGCCCAGCAAGCGCGACCGCGCCGACCTGCTGGCGCTGGCGCTGGCCATGGCGCTGCTGGCGGGTGGCGAGCGGGTGGCGCTGGC
>NZ_VCBQ01000059.1:0-30913 GCF_006386455.1 Paracoccus sp. FO-3
CGGGCTGCACCATCGGAGGATGCAGCCTGTCCCCCTGGTCACTCCTGCGGGCCGAGGCCGAATGCCGGATGATGGATCAGCTCTCCGCAAGGCGCGGTGCCGTCGAAAGGCAGGGCCAGGACCACCTCGGGCGGGCAGCCCGCTACGCGCAGGCCGGGGAAGGCACGGAAACCGAACCGGCCATAATAGGCCGGGTCGCCCACCAGCGCCGCGCCGCGGCCGGTCGCTCGCAATCGGCGGAGGGCCTCTGCCATCAGGGCCGTGCCGATCCCCTGGCCGTGCCTTGAGGGCAAGACGGCAAGCGGGCCGATCAGGCCCCAGCCGTCCTGCGTGCCGATCCGTGCCGCCGAGGCGGCCAGGTAGCCGACCACCGCACCCTCGTCCTCGGCCACAAGCGAAAGGGCAAGCGCGCCCTGCGCCCGCAGCGCCTCGACGATGCCGGCCTCGGTTCCGGTGGATTGCGCCAGCATCAGCATGGCTTCGGTGACAAGCCGGCCGATCGCCGGGATGTCGCCGGCCGTTTCATCGCGGATCAGCATGTCAGGCCCCCTGATTGTCGAGTTGCGCGCGCACCGACAAGCGGCCACGCTTCGATATCCGATACGGGCTGCCTGACCGCGATTCGATCAGCCGTTTCCGCCGCAACCGGCTGAAGACGGCCAGATCGAAGCCGGCAAGGATCATCCCCTCGCGCGTGACGCATGTCACGGAGGTGATCCTGGCACTGTCGCCGCGCTCGTGCAGGATGCGGCCACCCAGGGCCAGGACGTGCAGCGCACGTTGTTCATTTCGTGAAATGTTCATGGAAGTCTCGCATGACGGACGTGAAAGACACCCCGAGCGCACATGCGCCCGGCGGCTTTGAATTCACGCGGCTCTCCGAAGATTCAGAGAGCCTTGTCACACAAGCTCTGACATCCAGTCTCCATAGGCAGCGGGGATTGTCGCTGCTCGCGCCACCAATCTAGGAAGCGGGCGCCGTTGGAGCAACCCCCGTAGAATGACGGGCCGTGGCGGCCCGCCCCGTGATCGGCGCCAGCAGCGGCTGCGTCCCGCATGACGGGCATGGCGGCCGCTCGGGCCGTCAGACCCAGCCCGCCAGGTTCTCGCCGATGACCGCCGCCAGCACGTCGATATGCGCAGGCTCGGCGTTCAGGCAGGGGATATAGGTGAACTCCTTGCCGCCGGCATGTTCGAACGCCTCGCGGATCTCGCCCTGGATCTCTTCCAGCGTCTCGATGCAATCGGCCGAGAAGGCGGGCGAGATCACCGCGATCTCGGTGATGCCCTGCTGCGCCAGTTCGGCCACATGCTCGACCGTATAGGGGCGCAGCCATTCCTCGGTCCCGAAGACCGACTGGAAGGTGGTGTCGATCACGCCCTCGTCCCAGTCCAGCCGTTCCCGGAGCAGGCGCGAGGTCTTCTGGCATTGGCAATGATAGGGGTCGCCCTCCATCAGATAGCGCTTGGGCATGCCGTGGTAGCTGGCGACCAGCTTGCGGGGCTGGCGGCCGCCCAGGGCGCGCTCGACCGAGGCGGCCAGCGCCTCGATATAGTCGGGCCGGTCGAAATAGGGCGGCACGGTGCGCGAGGCCGGCTGCCATTTCTGCGTCATCAGCGCGCGGAAGAACTGGTCGTTCGCCGTCGCCGTGGTCGCCCCGGCATATTGCGGATAAAGCGGGAAGAACAGGATGCGGTCGCAGCCCGCCTTGACCATGCGGTCCACCACGTCCGCGGTCGAGGGATTGCCGTAGCGCATGCAGAAATCGACCATGACCCGGTCGCCCCACAGCGCCGCTGCCCGTTCGCGCAGCGCCGCCACCTGCTGCTTGGTGATGGTCATCAGCGGGCTTTCGTCCGCCTCGTTGTTCCAGATCAGCCGGTAGTTCGCGCCCGAGGTAAAGGGCCGCTTGGACAGGATGACGGTTTGCAGCAGCGGCTGCCACTTCCAGGCGGGATAGTCGATCACCCGCTTGTCCGACAGGAACTCGTTCAGGTAGCGCCGCATCGGCCAGTAGTCGGGCGAATCGGGCGTGCCCAGGTTGGCGACCAGCACGCCGATCTTGCGGGCTGGGATGTTCGGATGATCGGCTGGGGCATACTCGGTAAAGGTCATTCGGACTTTCTCGTGCTGGCAAGAGCTTCGGCAAGCGGCATCCGGGCCGAGCCGGGCCGAAGCGGTTTCTGCTGACTGGCATCGGGCGCCCATCCGGTCAGGAAAACCAGATCGAAGGTGGCCCGGATGCGCGTCCCGTCCTGCGGGTCGGGATGGTTTTCGGCATAAAGCGCGGCGGCGCGCAACAGGACATCTCGTCGCGTCGGGCGCCGCAGCCGCTGGGCCAGCGCGTTGCCCTCGCCCATGGCGCGCAGGTCGCGGCCCAGGTGGAACAGGCTGCGATAGCTGGCGATCTGGGTGATCTGGTCGGCGACCGGCAGCGCCAGGCCCGCGCGCGGCAGCAGCCCGCCCAGGTCGCGGATCTCGCCCATGGGCAGGACGCGGGGCGACAGGCCGCCCGTCACCTCGGCCTCGGCGCGGGTCAGCGCGTCGCGCAGCTCGTGCAGGGTGCGCCCGCCGGGACAGGCGGCGATGAACAGCCCGTCGGGGCGCAGCGCGCGCGCCGCCTGGGCGATCTGGCCCACAGGATCCTCGGCCCAGTGCAGCGCCATGGCATGGATCACCAGGTCATGCGCGCCGGGCTCCAGCGCCAGCGCGGGCGTATCGGCGACGACCGTGGCGCCGGGCATGGCGTCGCGCCAGAGCTGCGGCCGGCCGGTGACGACGGCGACGGCGCTAAACCGTCTGTTAACCTCTGCCAGCCTATCCTCGATCTCGTCGGCGACGATTCGATGCAGGAAATCGACCGGCCCCAGGCGCAGGGCGCGGGCGCGGTTGCGGTCCAGCGCGCGGCGGTCGGTCAGGCCGGGAACGGAAGAGGTGGGATCGGGCATCATGGGGGCTGAACATAGGGGGCTTCGCGGCTTGATGAAAGGCGCATTGCGGCTGGTCTATCCGCCGCAATGCCTGTGCTGCGGCGCGCCCGTCGCCGACGAGGGCGGGCTGTGCCCCGCCTGCTGGCGCGAGGCCGATTTCATCACCGGCACCTGCTGCGCGCGCTGCGGCACGCCGCTGCCGGGCGACGGGGCTGGCGACGCCGGGGATGCGGCGGCGGGGCTGCTGGTCTGCGACGATTGCCTGGGGCTGCAGCGGCCCTGGCAGCAGGGCCGTGCGGCGCTGGTCTATCGCGGCAGCGGGCGCAGGCTGGCGCTGATGCTGAAGCATGGCGACCGGCTGGACCTGGCGCCCGCACTTGGCGGCTGGGTGGCGCGGGCGGCGCTGCCGCTGCTGCGGCCGGGCGCGGTGGTGGTGCCGGTGCCGGTGCATCTGCGCCGGCTGCTGAAGCGCAAATACAACCAGGCCGAGATGCTGTCGCAGCATGTCGCCCGCGCGCATGGGCTGGCGCATCTGCCCGGCGCCCTGCGGCGGCTGCGGCATACGCCGATGCAGGACCATGGCAGCGTCGGCGACCGTTTCGCGAATGTGGACGGGGCGATCGGCGTGCCCGCGCACATGGTCCCGCGGCTGCGGGGCCGCGCGGTGCTGCTGGTCGACGACGTGATGGCCTCGGGGGCGACGCTGGCGGCCTCGGCTCAGGCGCTGGCGGCGGCGGGCGCGGGGCCGATCTCGGTCGTGGTTCTGGCGCGGGCGGTCAAGGATGCCTAGATATGGGGGTGAACATCAATCCGGGACGCGCATATGCCCAAGGTCGAACTGTATACCACCCCCACCTGCCCCTATTGCATCGCCGCGAAATCGCTGCTGCGCAAGAAGGGCATCGCCTATCACGACACCGATGTCAGCCGCGATCCGCAGCTGCGCGCGGCAATGACCCAGCGCGCCGGCGGCCGCCGGACCGTGCCGCAGATCTTCATCGACGGCCGCCATGTCGGCGGCTGCGACGACCTGCATGCGCTGGACCGCCAAGGCAAGCTGGACGCCCTGCTGGGCCTGACGGCATGAGCGAGGCGCTGATCGCGGGGCTGGTGCAGCTGAGCGTCTCGGACGATCCCGAGCGCAACCTGCCGGTCACGCGGGCGCTGGTGCGCGAGGCGGCGCAGGGCGGGGCCGGCTGGGTGCTGACGCCCGAGGCGACCAACCTGCTGGGCGCCAGCCGCGAGCGGCAGGAGCATGTCCTGCGCACCGAGGCCGAGGACCAGACCCTGGCCGCGCTGCGCGAGGATGCGCGCGAGCTGGGCATCTGGCTGCTGATCGGTTCGCTGTCGCTGAAGACCGGCGATCCGGGCGAGAGCCGCTTTGCCAATCGCAGCTTCCTGATCGCGCCGGACGGCAGCATCCGGGCGCGCTATGACAAGCTGCACATGTTCGACGTGACCGTGTCCGAAAGCGAATCCTATCGCGAATCGGCGGCCTTCCGGCCGGGCGGGCGGGCGGTGCTGGCCCAGGGGCCCCTGCCCGTCGGCATGACCGTCTGCTACGACCTGCGCTTTCCCGCGCTTTACCGCGCGCTGGCCCAGGCGGGGGCCGAGGTGCTGACCGTGCCCGCCGCCTTCAACGACACCACCGGCGCCGCGCATTGGGAGGTGCTTCTGCGCGCCCGCGCCATCGAGACCGGCTGCTTCGTGCTGGCGCCCGCGCAATGCGGCACCCATGCCAGCCATGCCGAGCCGGACCGCAGGCCGCGCCGCAGCCACGGGCATTCCCTGGCCGTCGGGCCCTGGGGAGAGGTGCTGGCCGACGGCGGCACCGAGCCCGGCGTGACCTTCGTGACGCTTGACCCGGCGGCGGTTCTCGGGGCACGGTCCCGCATCCCATCCCTGACGCATGACCGGAACTTCGCGGGCCCATGATCCACAAGACGCAAGACAGCCCGCACGGACATGCCGAAGCCTCGGCCGACGCCCTGGCTGCCAGCCTGTTTTCCGAGGTGTTCATCGCCGACCAGCTGGCGCGCGACCTGATCGGCAAGGCGCTGCCCAAGGGCATGCAGATCTCGCATTTCTCGGTGCTGAACCTGCTGGCGCACCTGAATGTCGAGCGCACGCCGGCCGAACTGGCCGAGGCGTTCCACGTCACCCGCGGCGCCATGACCAACACGCTGTCGCGGCTGGAATGGGCGGGGCATATCCATATCCGCCCGGACTGGGACGACGCGCGGCGCAAGTTCATCGCCATCAGCCCGGCCGGCCGGGCGGCGCGGGACGCGGCGCTGGCCGCCTTCATGCCGCGAATCGCCGACGTGGTGCGCGATGTCGGCGCCGACCGGGTGCGCGCGGCGCTGCCGGTCCTGCGCATGCTGCGCAAGCAGCTGGAAGAAACGTTGCGTCACGAAACGCGCGGCGGGCGCTGACCCCGCCGGTCGCCCGGTCGCATGAGTATTTTCGGAACGGTGAAGGCCGGCGCGGGCTCGCCCCGCCGCGCCGCTGCCGTCGGGTATTTGCGGAACGAAGAAGTCAGGCGTCGCGCAGGGCGGTCATCGCATAGTTCACCGACAGGTCGCGATGCGACAGCGACCAGCTCCAGCCCAGCGGGTTGAAGACCATGCCGCAGCGGTCCACCACCCGCAGCCCCGCCGCCTCGGTCATCCGCGCCAGCTCGTCGGGGGTGATGAAGCGGCGCCAGTCATGCGTGCCCTTGGGCAGCCAGCGCATGATCCATTCCGCCCCGACGATGGCGGCGCCGAAGCTGCGGGCGGTGCGGTTCAGCGTGGACTGGATCAGCACGCCGCCCGGCGCCACCAGCTCGCGGCAGGTGGCGATGAACTGCGCGGGGTCGGCGACATGCTCGACGATCTCCAGCGCCATGACCACGTCGAAGCGGAGGCCCTCGGCCGCCAGCGCCTCGGCCGTGGTGGCGCGGTAGTCGATGGCGAGGCCCTGTTCCTCGGCATGCAGGCCGGCGATGGCGATATTGCCCTCGGCCGCGTCGGCGCCGGTGACGGCCGCGCCCAGCCGGGCCATCGGCTCGGCCATCAGCCCGCCGCCGCAGCCGATGTCGAGCAGGCTCAGCCCCTGGAAGGGCGCGGCCGCGGCAAGGTCGCGGCCGAACTGCCCGGCGATCTGCGCGGTGACATAGTCCAGCCGCGTCGGGTTCAGCATGTGCAGCGGCTTGAACTTGCCGTTGGGATCCCACCATTCCCGCGCCATGGCCTGGAACTTGGCGACCTCGGCCGGGTCGATGCTGCTGGGGGCCGGGCTGCTGGGGGCTGGTCTTTCGGTCATCTGGCCGTCCTTCATGTGGCGGGCGCGCGCGACGCGTTATATAGTGGTGCCATGGACAGATTGGCAGGGCAAATCGGCGGCACGGCGTCGCATGGCAGGCTGCATCCGATGGTCGAGCCCTTCGACCGCCGGGTGATCGAGGTCGGCGACGGCCACCGGCTGCATGTCGAGCAGAGCGGCAATCCCGAGGGCGTGCCGGTGATCGTGCTGCATGGCGGGCCGGGCGGCGGCTGCAGCCCCTACATGCGGCGCTTCTTCGACCCCGCCCATTACCGGGCCGTGCTGTTCGACCAGCGCGGCTGCGGCCGCTCTCAGCCCCATGCCGCGGTCCTTGCCAACACCACGCAGCACCTGATCGCCGACATCGAGGTGATCCGCCGCAGCCTGGGGATCGAGCGGGCGATCCTGTTCGGCGGCAGCTGGGGCGCGACCCTGGCGCTGGCCTATGCCCAGGCCCATCCCGAGCCGGTCGAGGCGCTGGTGCTGCGCGGCGTCTTCCTGGGCCGGCGGGCCGAACTGGACTGGTTCTATGGCGGCGGCGTCGCGCGCTTTTTCCCCGACCGCTGGACCGAGTTCCAGGCCCCGATCCCCGAGGCCGAGCGCGGCGACATGATCGCCGCCTATCACCGGCGCCTGTTCAGCGGCGACCGCGGGCAGGAGACGCGCTTCGCCCTGCCCTGGCTGGTGTGGGAAAACGCCCTGGCGGGCCTGGAGATCAACGGGCCGGGCCATGCGCCGCCCGACTATGCCCGCACCTTCGCCCGGCTGGAGAATCACTATTTCGCCCATGACTGCTTCCTGGCCGAGGGCCAGCTTTTGCGCGATCGCCACCGCATCGAGCATATCCCCGCCGTGATCGTGCAGGGCCGCTACGACATGGTCTGCCCGCCGGCGACCGCCTGGGAACTGGCCCAGGGCTGGAACAGGGCGGACCTGCGGCTGGTCCCCGCCTCGGGCCATGCGCTGAGCGAGCCGCGAATCGCCGCCGAGCTGGTGCGGGTCATGGACGGTTTCCGGGATGTGGCAAGGCGGGCCTGACCTCTTTGCGAAAGGGCACGCGGCGGCCGGCTTGCGGCCCCTGCGAGGCAGGCGGCAGGTGCCGCGCCGGTTTTCCTTGCAATCCCTGGCGCGGGGCCCTATATGCGGCTCAACAGCGGCGCAGGCGTCCACAACCTGCCCACCGGTAAGACGCACGGGCCGCCAAGGCCCGTTTTTTGTATTTGGGGGATCAGCATGAGCGACCTCATCGCCAAGACCGCCATCGACCGGCGTCTGGCCGAGATCATCGCCCCGGTCATCGAGGATCTGGGTTTCGAACTGGTGCGCATCCGCCTGCAAGGCGGCAAGACCGCCACGCTTCAGATCATGGCCGACCGGCCCGAGGGCGGCATCAACGTCGACGACTGCGCCGACATATCCACCGCCGTCAGCGCGGTTCTGGATGTCGAGGATCCGCTGGAGGACGCCTATCACCTGGAGGTCTCGAGCCCCGGCATCGACCGGCCCCTGACCCGGCTGAAGGATTTCGAGACCTTCGAGGGCTACGAGGCGCGGCTGGAGACGAACCAGCCCATCGACGGCCGCAAGCGCTTCAAGGGCGTGCTGACGGGGGTCGAAAAGGGCGAAGGCGGCGACGAGGTGCTGCTGAACATCGAGGAAGGCGGCGAGGTCCAGACCATCGGGCTGAACTTCGACTGGCTTTCCGATGCGAAGCTGGTTCTGACCGACGAGCTGATCGCCGAGATGCTGCGGCAGAAAAAGGACGCGGGCGTGCAGATCGACAATCTGGACGAGACCGCCTTTGACGAGATCGAAACGGAAGCCGGCGAAGACAACGCCGCCGCGAAGGAGTGAGGAATGGCCATCACCTCTGCCAACCAGCTTGAACTGCTGCAAACCGCCGAGGCCGTTGCACGGGAAAAGATGATCGACCCCGATCTGGTGATCGAGGCGATGGAGGACAGCCTGGCCCGCGCGGCGAAGTCGCGCTACGGCTCGGAAATGGACATCCGCGTCCATATCGACCGCAAGACCGGCAATGCCACCTTCACCCGCGCCCGCACCGTGGTCGAGGATGACGCGGTCGAGAACTATCAGGCCCAGTTCACCGCCGACCAGGCCCGCGCCTATTTCGAACCGTCGAAGGACGGCCGCGCCCATTGGCTGCGCGACGGCCAGCGGCTGACCGATTTCTCGGGCAAGCCGCAGCCCGGCGACGTGTTCGAAGAGCAGGTGCCGCCGGTCGACCTGGGCCGCATCGCCGCGCAATCGGCCAAGCAGGTCATCCTGCAAAAGGTCCGCGAGGCCGAGCGCGACCGCCAATACGAAGAGTTCAAGGACCGGGCCGGCACCATCATCAACGGCGTCGTCAAGCGCGAGGAATACGGCAACATCATCGTGGATGTCGGCCGGGGCGAGGCCATCCTGCGCCGCAACGAAAAGATCGGCCGCGAAAGCTATCGCCCGAACGACCGCATCCGCGCCTATGTCAAGGACGTGCGCCGCGAGGCCCGCGGCCCGCAGATCTTCCTGTCGCGCACCGATCCGCAGTTCATGGCCGAGCTGTTCAAGATGGAAGTGCCGGAAATCTATGACGGCGTGATCGAGATCAAGGCCGTGGCCCGCGATCCCGGCTCGCGCGCCAAGATCGCGGTGATCTCTTACGACAACTCGATCGACCCGGTCGGCGCCTGCGTCGGCATGCGCGGCAGTCGCGTGCAGGCCGTGGTGGGCGAGCTGCAGGGCGAGAAGATCGACATCATCCCGTGGTCCGAGGACCAGGCGACCTTCCTGGTCAACGCGCTGCAACCGGCCGAGGTGGCGAAGGTCGTCTTCGACGAGGACGCGACCCGCATCGAGGTGGTGGTCCCGGACGAGCAGCTGAGCCTCGCCATCGGCCGTCGCGGCCAGAACGTGCGGCTGGCAAGCCAGCTGACGGGCCTCGACATCGACATCCTGACCGAGGAAGAGGAATCCAAGCGCCGGCAGGCCGAGTTCAACGCCCGCACCAAGCTGTTCATGGACACGCTGGACCTGGACGAGTTCTTTGCCCAGCTTCTGGTCGCCGAGGGCTTCACCAACCTCGAAGAGGTGGCCTATGTCGACCTGGACGAGCTGCTGTCGATCGAGGGCGTGGACGAAGGCACCGCCGAGGAATTGCAGACCCGCGCCCGCGAGCATCTGGAGGCCGCGAACAAGGCCGCGCTGGAAAACGCCCGCGCCCTTGGCGTCGAGGACAGCCTGATCGAGTTCGAGGGGCTGACCCCGCAGATGGTCGAGGCCCTGGCCAAGGACGGCGTCAAGACGCTGGAGGATTTCGCCACCTGCGCCGACTGGGAACTGGCCGGCGGCTGGACCACGCAGAACGGCCAGCGCGTCAAGGACGACGGCATCCTGGAGCCCTTCGGCATCAGCCTGGAAGAGGCGCAGACCATGGTGATGACCGCCCGCGTGATGCTGGGCTGGGTCGATCCGACCGAGTTCGAATCGGCCGAGGAAACCGAGGCCGAGGGCGACGAACAGGAGGCCGGGGTGTAACGCCCCGGAAACCGGATGACACGCGGGGGCCGTATCAAGGACCGCGAGACGCCCGAACGGCGCTGCATCGTCACGGGCGAAGTCCAGCCCAAGGCTGGGCTGATCCGCTTTGTCGCGGGCCCCGATGGCGAGGTTGTGCCGGATCTGGCCGAGAAACTGCCCGGACGCGGCTTCTGGGTCGTGGCCGACCGGCAGGCTTTGGACAAGGCAGCCGCCAAGGGCTTGTTTTCGCGAGGCGCCAAGGCGCGGGTGACCGCCCCGCCCGAGCTGCTGGCGATCATCGAATCCGGGCTGGCGCGGCGGGTGACGGACACGCTGTCGCTTGCGCGCAAGGCGGGGCTGGCGGTGGCCGGCTTCGAAAAGGTCAAGGACTGGCTGGCGGCCGGCAAGGCCAGGGTGCTCTTGCAGGCCAGCGACGGGTCGGAACGCGGCAAGGGCAAGCTCTGGACCCCTCCGGGGGGCCGGTGGTTCGGCTGCCTGACCGCATCAGAATTGGGTTTGTCCTTTGGGCGCGATCATGTCATACACAGCGCGCTTGCGCCGGGGGGCCTGACCGACCAGTTGATCAGGGACGCGAGCAGACTGACGGGTCTGCGCGGGCATGACGGCGGTGCGCCCGCCGGGAAGGAATGAAGATCGGATGAGCGATACTGACGGAAAGAAACCCCTGGGTCTTGGTGGCGGCCGTTCGGGCCATGTGAAGCAAAGCTTCAGCCACGGCCGGACCCATAACGTGGTCGTCGAGACCAAGCGCAAGCGCGTGGTCGTGCCCGGCAAGACCGGCGCGGCGGCCGGCGGCGGGCGCTCGGGCTCGCCCTCGGCCGTGTCGGGCGACCCGTCGAAACGTCCCGCCGGCATCTCGGATGCCGAGATGGAGCGGCGCCTGGCCGCGCTGAAGGCCGCCAAGGCCCGCGAGGTCGAGGAAGCCGCGCAGCGCGTCGCCGAGGAAAAGGCCCGCGAGGAAGAACGCGAACGCCGCCGCCTTGAGCTGGAAGCCAAGGAGCGCGAGGAACGCGAGCGCGAGGAAGCCTTGCGGCTGAAGGCCGAAGAGGACGCGCGCCGCGCCCGCGAAGCCGAGCTGCGCGAGAAGAAGAAGGCCGAGATCGCCAAGCCCAAGACGGAAGCGCGCCCGGCGACCCCCGCCGACCGCGCCGCCGCCGAGGCCGCCGCCGTGCGCGCCGAGACCAAGGGCGTCAGCGCCGCCGGCCCGCGCAAGACCGACCGCGACCGCGATACCCGCAGCCCGGCCGACGACCGCGACAGCCGCAACAAGGGCCGCGACGACAGCCGCCGCACCGGCAAGCTGTCGCTGTCGCAGGCCCTGGACGGCGAGGGCGGGCGCCAGCGCAGCCTGGCCGCGATGAAGCGCAAGCAGGAAAAGGCCCGGCAAAAGGCCATGGGCGGCAACCAGCGCGCCGAAAAGCAGGTGCGCGACGTGCAGCTGCCGGAAACCATCCTGGTGTCCGAGCTGGCGAACCGCATGGCCGAGCGCACGCCGGACGTCATCAAGTCGCTGATGCGCATGGGCATGATGGTCACCGCCAACCAGGCGGTCGATGCCGATACCGCCGAGCTGGTGATCGACGAATTCGGCCACCGCGCCGTCCGGGTCTCGGATGCCGACGTGGAACAGGTCATCGACCAGGTCGAGGACAAGCCCGAGGATCTGAAGCCGCGCGCGCCGATCATCACCATCATGGGCCACGTGGACCACGGCAAGACCTCGCTCCTGGACGCGATCCGCCATGCCAATGTCGTCTCGGGCGAGGCGGGCGGCATCACCCAGCATATCGGCGCCTATCAGGTGAAGGCGTCGAACGGGGCGCTGCTGACCTTCCTCGACACGCCCGGCCACGCGGCCTTCACCTCGATGCGGGCCCGCGGCGCGCAGGTGACGGACATCGTCGTGCTGGTGGTCGCCGCCGATGACGCGGTGATGCCGCAGACGGTCGAGGCGATCAACCACGCCAAGGCCGCGGGCGTGCCGATGATCGTGGCGATCAACAAGGTCGACAAGCCGGATGCGAACCCGCAGAAGGTGCGCACCGACCTGCTGCAGCACGAGGTGGTCGTCGAGGCCATGTCGGGCGAGGTGCAGGACGTCGAAGTCTCGGCCAAGACCGGCAAGGGGCTCGATGAGCTGCTGGAGGCCATCGCGCTGCAGGCCGAGATCCTGGAGCTGAAGGCCAATCCCGAGCGCCCGGCCCAGGGCGCGGTGATCGAGGCCAAGCTGGACGTGGGCCGCGGCCCGGTCGCGACCGTGCTGGTGCAGAACGGCACGCTGAAGCGCGGCGACATCTTCGTCGTCGGCGAACAGTGGGGCAAGGTCCGCGCGCTGATCAACGACAAGGGCGACCGCATCGACACCGCCGGCCCCTCGGTCCCGGTCGAGGTGCTGGGCCTGAACGGCACCCCCGAGGCCGGCGACGTGCTGAACGTGGTCGAGACCGAGGCCCAGGCGCGCGAGATCGCGGATTACCGCATCCAGGCCGCCAAGGACAAGCGCGCCGCCGCCGGTGCCGCGATCACGCTGGACCAGATGCTGGCCAAGGCCAAGGCGGACGAGAACGTCGCCGAACTGCCGGTGGTCATCAAGGCCGACGTGCAGGGCTCGGCCGAGGCCATCGTCCAGGCGCTGGAAAAGATCGGCAACGACGAGGTGCGCGTCCGCGTGCTGCATTACGGCGTCGGCGCGATCACCGAATCGGATGTCGGCCTGGCCGAGGCCAGCCAGGCGCCGGTCATCGGCTTCAACGTCCGGGCCAATGCCCCGGCGCGGAACGCCGCCAACCAGAAGGGGGTCGAGATCCGCTATTACTCGATCATCTACGACCTGGTGGACGACATCAAGGCGGCGGCCTCGGGCCTGCTCTCGGCCGAGGTGCGCGAGAACTTCATCGGCTATGCCGAGATCAAGGAAGTCTTCCGCGTCTCGGGCGTCGGCAATGTCGCCGGCTGCCTGGTGACCGAGGGCGTGGCGCGGCGTTCCGCCGGCGTGCGCCTGCTGCGCGACAACGTGGTGATCCATGAAGGCACGCTGAAGACGCTCAAGCGCTTCAAGGACGAGGTCAAGGAAGTGCAGTCCGGCCAGGAATGCGGCATGGCCTTCGAAAACTACGACGACATCCGCAAGGGCGACGTCATCGAGATCTTCGAGCGCGAGGAAGTGCAGCGCCAGCTGTGATCCCCGCGGATAGGAACAAAAGGGGCGGGCCTGCGGGTCCGCCCTTTTTCATGCCCGGATCCCGGCAGGAACGCCAGCCCGTCCCTGCCGGCATGGCGGCGCCGCCGCCTGGCGCGCCCCGGCTTTCTCCGTTGTCCAAATACCCCCGCCGGAGGCCGGCAACAGGGCAAGCGAAAAGAAGAACGGGGCCCCGCGAAGGGCCCCGTTCAACGATCTGGGCACGTTGGCTTTTGCTTCAGGCTAGGACGGGCTTGCCCTCATAGGTCTTGCTGCCTACTCGGACCACGATATTCCCGTTCGCCTGCTGCCTTTCAAAGATCCCCTGGACCGAAATGCAACTGCCGATCGTGATCGTGCGAATCATGTCCGATCTCCTCCTCTACAGGATTTTAGGATTGTCGCAAAATCGTCAAATGTTAACTGGGAATGTCGCAGAGTCAGGCAGATGGACGATAAAGCCGGGACCGGCGTGACCGATATGTCTCATATCCAGTCGCGCAGGATGGGAATCAGCGGCAAGTCCGCCGGCGGCATGGGGTATTTGCTCAATTCGGCGGCACGCGCCCAAGCCAGCTTCTGCCCCTCCTGCGGCACCGGCACGCCCTGCCAGCGCCGGCAGGCGAACAGCGGCATCAGCAGGTGGAAGTCCTCATAGGCATGGCTGGCAAAGGTCAGCGGCGCCAGGCACGAGCGCCAGGTCTCGATCCCCAGCTCCTCGTGCAGCTCGCGGATCAACGCGGCCTCGGGGGTCTCGCCCTGCTCGACCTTGCCGCCCGGAAACTCCCACAGGCCCGCGAGGGACTTGCCCTCGGGGCGCTGTGCCAGCAGCACGCGGCCGTCCGCGTCGATCAGCGCGACGGCCGCGACAAGCACCGTCTTCATGAGCGGTAATCGGCGTTGATGTCGATGTAGCGATGCGTCAGGTCGCAGGTCCAGGCCGTGCGCCGGCCCTTGCCCAGCCCCAGGTCGACACCGATGACCAGGTGGTCGCGCTTCATGTAGGCGCTGGCAGCGGCCTCGTCATAGCCGGGCGCACGCCAGCCGTTCTCGGCCAGCACCAAGTCGCCGAAGCGGATGGTCAGCCGGTCGCGGTCGGCCTCGGCCCCGGACTTGCCGACGGCCATGACCACGCGGCCCCAGTTCGCATCCTCGCCGGCGATGGCGGTCTTGACCAGCGGCGAATTGGCGATGGCCATGGCCACGCGATGCGCATCGGCATCGCTGGCGGCGCCCGTCACCTGCACCTCGACGAATTTCGTCGCCCCCTCGCCGTCCTTGACCACCTGCTGCGCCAGGTCCAGCATCACCTGCTCCAGCGCCCTACCGAAGGCCCGCGCCGGGCCCGAGCGCAGGTCGGTGATCGGCGCCGCTTTGGACTTGCCGGTCGCCGCCAGGATCAGCGCATCCGAGGTCGAGGTGTCGCTGTCCACGGTGATGGCGTTGAAGGTCTGGTCCAGCCGCGCCGACAGCATGCGCTGCAGC
Source organism: Paracoccus sp. FO-3 (assembly GCF_006386455.1). Lineage (NCBI taxonomy): Bacteria > Pseudomonadati > Pseudomonadota > Alphaproteobacteria > Rhodobacterales > Paracoccaceae > Paracoccus > Paracoccus sp. FO-3. Next base: position 14,441 of record NZ_VCBQ01000059.1, read on the forward strand.
AGGGCGGGCGCGATCTGCGCATCGGTAAAGACATAGACCAGCATCGTCGCCATGTCGGGCGCGATCATGCCCGAGCCCTTGGCGATGCCGACGATGTTGATGGTGCCGCCATCGCCCTCGAAACTGGCCGCCGCGCCTTTGGGGAAGGTGTCGGTGGTCATGATCGCCCGCGCCGCGCCGGCCGCGCCGGCCGCATCCAGGTTGGCGGCCAGATCGCCGATCACCGCGGTGATGCGCTCGGCCGGCAGCGGCTCGCCGATCACCCCGGTCGAGGACGAGAACACCCGCTCGCGCGGCACGCCCAGCGCCTTGGCGACGCCGCCGGTGACGGCATCCACCGCCTCTTGCCCGTTCCTGCCGGTGAAGGCATTGGCATTGCCCGAGTTCACGATGATCGCCGCGCCGGCGCCGGTGTCCTGTTTCAGCGCCAGCTTGGCCTGGCAGTCCAGCACGCTGGCCGCGCGGGTCGAGGATTTGGTGAAGGCCCCGGCGATGGCGGTGCCCGGCGCCAGCCTGACCAGCATCACATCGGTGCGGCCCTGGTATTTCACCCCCGCGGCGCCCGAGGCGAACTCGGCCCCTTCGATCACCGGCAGGTCGGGAAAGCGCGCCGGCGCCAGCGGCGAGACCGGATTTTTCGGCTTTACCGCGGCCTCGACCACCGCCTCCGCCCGCGCCTCGAGGCCGGCGGCGGTTTCCTTCAGCGCCGCCTTCAGCTTTTTCAGCTTCTTCTTCAGCGTCTTCAGCTTTTCGGCATCGGAAAGCCTGGACTTCTTGTCGTCGGTCTTGGCCATCGGCTCACTCTCCCAGGATGTCGGTCTTGTTCAGCAGGTCGGGGGCAAGCCCCTCGGTCTTTTCGACCTTGGCCTCGGCCACGCGCTTTTCGATCTCGGCCTGCACCTTGTCGCGGCGCACCTGCACGGCCAGCTGTTCCTTGACCTCTTCGAAGGCGGGGGGCGTCACCTCGCGGGTGTCGTTCAGCTTGATGACATGCCAGCCGAACTGGGTCTCGACCGGCTGGGAAACCTGGCCCTTTTCCAGCGCCTTCACCGCCTCGGCAAAGGGCTCGACCATCTGCTCGGGCTGGAACCAACCCAGGTCGCCCTTGTTCGGGCCGGAATTGTCGGTCGATTTCTCCGCGGCCAAAGCGCCGAAATCGGCGCCTTCGGCCAGTTGCTTGGCGATGGCCTCGGCCTCCTCCTTGGTCTTCACCAGGATATGGGCGGCATTGTATTCGATGGCCGGCTCGCCCTGGCCGCCGAAGGCCTGGTCATAGGCGGCTTTCAGCTCGGCCTCGTCCGGCTCGGCCGAAGCCACCTTTTCCAGCACCGAGCCGGCCAGATAGGCGCGCTTCTCGATCTCCAGCGCCACGGTGTCGCGCTTGCTCAGCGGCTCGGCCGCCTGGGCCACGGCGGTCTGGCGGATCATCTGGTCCAGCATCAGGTCCCACAGCGCCGTATCCGGCAGGCCCTGGGTCGCCTGCGCGTCCAGCCCCTGCCGCATGGCGACCATCTGGCCCAGCGTGATCGCCTCGCCATTGACGGTGGCGACGACCGTATCGGCATCCTGCGCCAGCACGGGCAGGGCCGAGACGGTCCCCGAAAGCAGCACGGAGACGGCAAGAAGCGGTTTCAGCATAGGTTTCCCCTTCATGGGACGGCGCGTCCACGCATAGGTGAACGGGCGCAAGCGTTGACAGTGGGCCGGCCGGGGCATACATCCGGCGCAACCGAAAATGCGCGCCCGTCGCCGTTTTTCCGGCCCAAGTGATAGGGCAAGGCGAATGGTGCCGGCAAGTGGGCGGAACGTCCCGCGCACCCCCAGATACGCGATTTTGAAGGTTCATATGCTCGGCATCGGAAACTTGGCGAAACTGGTCTTTGGCACGCCCAACGACCGCAAGGTGAAATCGGTCCGCCCGCTGGTGGCCCAGATCAACGCGCTGGAGGAGAAGTTTCGCCCCCTCTCGGACGCGGAGCTGATCGACAAGACCCGCGAATTGCAGGGCCGCGCCCAATCGGGCGAGGATCTGGACAAGCTTCTGCCCGAGGCCTTTGCCAATTGCCGCGAGGCGGCGCGCCGCGCCCTGGGCCTGCGCGCCTTCGACACCCAGCTGATGGGCGGCGTCTTCCTGCACCAGGGCAATATCGCCGAGATGAAGACCGGCGAGGGCAAGACCCTGGTCGCGACCTTCCCGGCCTATCTGAACGCGCTGGCCGGCAAGGGCGTGCATGTCGTCACCGTCAACGACTACCTGGCGAAACGCGACGCGCATTGGATGGGCAAGGTCTTTGCGCAGCTCGGCATGACCACCGGCGTGGTCTACCCGTTCCAGGACGATGCCGAAAAGCGCGAAGCCTACCGGGCCGACGTGACCTATGCCACCAACAACGAGCTGGGCTTCGACTACCTGCGCGACAACATGAAGGGCTCGATCGAGCAGATGACCCAGCGCGGGCATTTCTTCGCCATCGTGGACGAGGTCGACTCGATCCTGATCGACGAGGCGCGCACGCCGCTGATCATCTCGGGGCCCAGCCAGGACCGCAGCGAACTTTACAAGACGCTGGACCGCTTCATGCCGGAACTGGCGCCCGAGCATTACAAGCTGGACGAAAAGACCCGCAACGCCACCTTTACCGAGGAAGGCAACGAGTTCCTGGAAAAGCGGCTGCAGGCGGCGGGCATCCTGCCCGAGAGGCAGACGCTCTACGACCCGGAATCGACCACCATCGTGCATCACGTCAACCAGGCGATGCGCGCGCACAAGCTGTTCCAGCGCGACCAGCATTATATCGTGCGCGACGACGAGGTGGTGCTGATCGACGAATTCACCGGCCGGATGATGAAGGGCCGCCGGCTGTCGGACGGGCTGCACCAGGCCATCGAGGCCAAGGAAGGCGTCGCCATCCAGCCGGAAAACGTCACGCTGGCCTCGGTCACGTTCCAGAACTATTTCCGGCTCTACGACAAGCTCTCGGGCATGACCGGCACCGCCGCCACCGAGGCCGAGGAATTCGCCGAGATCTACAAGCTGGGCGTGGTCGAGGTGCCGACCAACCGTCCGGTGCAGCGCATCGACGAACACGACCGCGTCTATCGCACCGCGGCCGAGAAATACGCCGCCGTGATCGCCGCGATCCAGGAAGCCCATGAAAAGGGCCAGCCGATCCTGGTCGGCACCACCTCGATCGAGAAATCCGAGATGCTGTCGCAGATGCTGGCCAAGGAGGGCATCCAGCACAACGTGCTGAACGCCCGCCAGCACGAGCAGGAGGCCAAGATCGTCGCCGATGCCGGCAAGCTGGGCGCCGTGACCATCGCCACCAACATGGCCGGCCGCGGCACCGACATCCAGCTGGGCGGCAATGTCGAGATGAAGGTGATGGAGGCGCTGGCCGCCGATCCCGAGGCGAACCCCGACGAGGTCCGCGCCCGCATCGAGGCCGAACATGCCGCCGAGAAACAGGCGGTGCTGGACGCCGGCGGCCTCTTCGTGCTGGCGACCGAACGCCACGAAAGCCGCCGCATCGACAACCAGCTGCGCGGCCGCTCGGGCCGGCAGGGCGACCCCGGCCGCTCGCTGTTCTTCCTGTCGCTGGAAGACGACCTGATGCGCATCTTCGGGTCCGAGCGGCTGGACAAGGTGCTGTCCACGCTCGGCATGAAAGAGGGCGAGGCCATCGTCCACCCCTGGGTCAACAAGTCCTTGGAACGCGCACAGGCCAAGGTCGAGGGCCGCAACTTCGACATCCGCAAGCAATTGCTGAAATTCGACGACGTGATGAACGACCAGCGCAAGGCGATCTTCAGCCAGCGGCTGGAGATCATGCATACCGAGGAGGTCGAGGAGGTCGCCGCCGACATGCGCGCCCAGGTGATCGACGACCTGGTCGAGCGCCACCTGCCGCCCCGTGCCTATGCCGAGCAATGGGACGTCCAGGGCCTGCACGACGCGGTGATCGACAGGCTGAACATGGACCTGCCCATCGCCGACTGGGCCACCGAGGACGGCGTGGACCAGGAGGCGATCCGCGAACGCATCCAGCAGGCCACCGACGCCTATATGGCGCAGAAGGCCGAGCAGTTCGGCCCGGAAAACATGCGCCAGATCGAAAAGCAGGTGCTGCTGCAACAGATCGACAGCAAATGGCGCGAGCATCTGGTGACGCTGGAACACCTGCGCTCGGTCGTGGGCTTCCGCGGCTATGCGCAGCGCGACCCGCTGTCGGAATACAAGACCGAAGGGTTCCAGCTGTTCGAGACCATGCTGGACGGGCTGCGCTTCGACGTGACCCAGCAACTGGCCCGCATCCGCCCGCTGACCGATGCCGAGCGCGAGCAGATGCTGCGCGAATACCAGCAGAGCCAGGCGGCGGTCGAGGCGCAGATGCATCCCGAGCACGAGGAGGCCGAGGGCGGCGAGGTCTCGGGCCGGGTCGCCGGCTTCGACGAGACCGACCCCACCACCTGGGGCAACCCCTCGCGCAACGATCCTTGTCCCTGCGGCTCGGGCAAGAAGTTCAAGCACTGCCACGGCGCGCTGGCGTGATTTGGGGGCCTTCGGGCCCCTTTCTCATGCGCCGCGCCTCTTGCACGCTCGGCATGGGTATTTGGACAACGAAGAAGTCCTGGGCCCGCGCCGCGATCTTCTCTGTTGTCCAAATACCCATTGCAGCCGTGCAGGCGGGCGCGGCGTGGCCTAGTCGGGCACCAGCATGTAGCCGGTGCCGCGCACGGTTTGCAGATAGCGCGGCTCCTTGGGGTCCGGCTCGATCTTGCGGCGCAGGCGGGTGATCTGCACATCGATGGCGCGCTCGGAGTTCTCGCCCGCCTCCTCGGCCGGGCTGCGGCCCAGATCCTCGATCAGCGCGCTGCGGCTGACCGGCTGGCGCGGCGTGTCGGCAAGGCGCCTGAGCAGCGCCTGCTCGGTTCCCGTCAGGCGCAGCGGCGCATCGCCCTGCCACAGCTCGCCCTTGTCGGCATCGTAGCGCAGATGGCCCAGCGACAGGAACTTCGGCCCCTTCGCCTCGGCCGCCGGGATGCGGCGCAGGATGGCGGCGATGCGCAGAAGCAGTTCGCGCGGCTCGAAGGGCTTGGGCAGGTAGTCGTCGGCACCGCTTTCGAAACCCTCGATGCGGTCCCCCGTCTCGCCCTTGGCGGTCAGCAGCAGGATCGGCGTGGTCATGCGCTTGCGCAGGTCGCGGGTCAGCGAGAACCCGTCCTCGCCCGGCATCATCACGTCGAGCACGATCAGGTCGAAATCCAGCCCGTCGAGCAGGCGCCGGGCATGGGCGGCGTCGCGCGCCGTCGTCACCAGGAAATCGTTGCGCATCAGGAAGCGGCGCAGCAGGCTGCGGATGCGTTCGTCGTCGTCCACGACCAGGATATGGGCCGCAGGCTGGGGATCGGGGGCGAGGGAGGGGGCGGTCATGGCGTCTCGGGCAGTTCTTTCAGCGCGCGATACTGGCGCAGCGTGTCGCGGTCCATCATCGCCTCCAGCACCTGCCGGAAGCCCGCCACCGCCTGCGGCCCGGCGGCGCGATAGGCGGCGCGCATCCGGGCGCGCTGCGCCTCGGACAGCCGCCGCTCCAGCGCCGCGCCCTTGTCGGTCAGGTAGAGCTGCCGTTCGCGCCGGTCGCGGCGGCCGATGCGGCTTTCGACCAGCCCTTCCTCGATCAGCGTGCGCAGCACCCGGTTCAGCGATTGCTTGGTCACGCCCAGCACGTCCAGAAGCGCCGTCACCGTCAGGCCCGGCTCGCGGTTGATGAAGTGAATTGCCCGGTGATGGGCGCGGCCGTAATCCAGCTCGGCCAGGATCAGGTCGGGATCGGCGGTAAAGGCGCGATAGGCGAAGAACATCGCCTCGATCCCGCGGCGAAGCTGATCATCCGTCAGAAACAGCAGGCTTTCCCCGCCTGCCGGCGCGACATTCACCTTGTTCTGCATGGCCTTCCCTTCACTGCATGGCCCTTATTACGTCAGACTTGTTGACTTTCCAACCATGAATGGATAGCCCAGACCTCAAGTTGCGCAACTTTCTTTGCCAGACATGCTCTGACGGCGCAACATTCCGCAAACCGAACCGGCCGGAGGGAAAAATGGCGGGCGCATATGACGATCGTGACGGCAAGATCTGGATGGATGGCAAGCTGGTGGAGTGGCGCGAGGCGAACGTCCACATCCTGACCCATGCGCTGCACTATGCCAGCTCGGTGTTCGAGGGCGAGCGGTGCTACAGCGGCAAGATCTTCAAGGGCCACGAGCATTCGCTGCGGCTGATCGAATCGGCGCGGCTGCTGGACATGCAATCGCCCTATAGCGCAGAAGAGATCGACGCGGCGAAAACCGCCGTGCTGGAGGCGAACGGCTTCAAGGACGCCTATGTCCGCGCGGTGATGTGGCGCGGCTCGGGCGAGGACATGGGGGTTTCGGCGCGCCGCAACCCGGTGCGCATGGCCGTCGCCGCCTGGGAATGGGGCAGCTATTACGGCGACGCGAAATGGCAGGGCGCGAAGCTCGACATCGCCAAGTGGAAGCGGCCCAGCCCCGAGACCATCCCCACCGCCGCCAAGGCCGCCGGGCTTTACATGATCTGCACCATGTCCAAGCACGCGGCCGAGGAAAAGGGCTGCTCGGACGCGCTGTTCATGGACTGGGAGGGCTATGTCGCCGAGGCCACCGGCGCCAACATCTTCTTCGTCAAGGACGGCGAGGTGCATACGCCCCTAGCCGACCGCTTCCTGAACGGCATCACCCGGCAGACCGTCATCCAGATGCTCAAGGACAACGGCACCGCCGTGCATGAGCGCCGCATCAAGCCCGAGGAGCTGGACAGCTTCCAGGAATGCTTCCTGACCGGCACCGCGGCCGAAGTGACCCCGGTCGGGCAGATCGGCGACTGGCATTTCCAGGTCGGCGACACCACCCGCAAGATCGCCGAGGAATACGAAAATCTGGTCCGCGCCTGACCGCCGTCCCAGGCGAAGGCCGAAATGAAAACCGGCCGGGCGGCAGCGCCCGGCCGGTTCGCATTGCTGGGCCAGGGATCAGACCCGATGGCCGCGCTCGATCCGGGCAAATTCGGCGGCGCGGCGATTCGCCTCTTCGCTGCTGCGGACGCGGGGCCGCATGCGCAGGGCGGCGATGGCCGGATGAAGGCCGGATTCGCGTTCCTGCCGCGTATAGTATTGGGTGCGGCCGGAACTGTTTTCGTGACTGCGGTCTGCGATATGTCTGGTCATTTCGGTCTTCCTCCCGCGCGGGAGTATAGCGCGGATGCGGGCGCATTTCACCCCTTGCGGGCGGCCCTGCGACCTCAGGCCGCCTTGATGCCCGGCGCGGCGGCCAGCATGGCGTGCAGCGCCACCGGATCCTCGTTCGCGCGCAGCTTGGCGCGCAGGTCCTGGTCGCGCAGCGTGCGCGAGACCAGCGCCAGCGCCTTGAGGTGATCGACGCCCGAGTTCTTGGGCGCGAGCAGCGCAAAGATCAGGTCAACCGGCTGGCGGTCCACCGCGTCGAAATCCAGCGGCTTTTCCAGCCGCAGGAACAGGCCGACCACGTGGTCGAGCCCATGCAGCCGCGCATGGGGCAGCGCGACGCCATGGCCGACCCCGGTGGGGCCCAGGCTTTCGCGCTCTTGCAGCGCGTCCAGCGTCTGCGCGGCATCCACGCCATAGACCGCCCGCGCCTGTTCGGCGATTTCCTGGAACAACCGTTTCTTGCTGGTGGTCTGGCTCATCGTCCGCACGGCGGCGGGGGAGAGTATGTCGCTGATCTGCATGTCGCCCAAAAAATTGTCAAGGCCCGGCCGCGGGCTGCGCGGCCGGGACGTTGGTTCAACAAGACTGCCCTTCTTGCGTCAGTCTAGCCCAGATTGCGGGGGTCGATCCAGCCCACGTTGCCGTCGTCGCGGCGGTGAACCACGTTCACGCCCCCATGTTTCTCGTTGCGGAAGACCAGCAGCGGGCTGCCGGCCAGTTCCATCTGCATCACCGCCTCGCCGACCGACAGGGTGGGCACGCGGGTCTCCATCTCGGCGATGATCATGGGTTGCACGCCGTCGGCCTGCGTTTCCCATTCGTCATCTTCACCAGCGGCCAGCACATACATCCCCGCCTGTTCGAATTCAACCGGCTGGGTCCGGTCCTTGTAATGATCCTTGAGCCGGCGCTTGTAGCGGCGCAATTGCTTGTCCATCCGTTCGCGGCACTGTTCGAAGGCCGCATAGATGTCGGTGGCCCCACCCTTGGCCTGGGCGGTCAGCCCGGTCGAGAGATGCACCACGGCATCGCAGATGAATTCATGCGCGTTGCGGGAAAAGATGACCGTCGCATCCGTCGGGCGTTGCGAATATTTCTCAACGGTGGCACCGAGTTCGGTCTTGACATGAGTCGAAAGCGCATCGCCCACATCGATCTGTTTTCCGCTGATCTGATAGCGCATGGTGGTCCGTCCTTTCGGTTGCCCGGCCTGGTCGTCGCAGCCCTCGCGGCGGCACCGTCCGGGTTTCTTTGGCCCGGCGTCCTGCCTGGCCATATCCTCATTTGGTGACAGCCATGCCGCCGTGTCAACGGCTGCGCGCAAGGGATCGTCACGTCCTCGCGTTCAGTTCATGCGGAAGGTTTCGCCCAGGTAGACGCGGCGGACCTGCGGATCGGCGACGATCTCGGCCGTGGTGCCGGATTTCAGCACATGGCCGTCGTGCAGGATATAGGCGCGGTCCACGATCTCCAGCGTTTCGCGGACGTTGTGATCGGTGATCAGCACGCCGATGCCGCGGCTTTTCAGGTCGTGGACCAAGGCGCGGATCTCGCCCACGGCGATGGGATCGACGCCGGCGAATGGTTCGTCCAGAAGCAGATAGGCCGGATCGGCCGCCAGGCAGCGGGCGATCTCGACCCGGCGCCGCTCGCCCCCCGACAGCGCCATGGCCGAGGCGCCGCGCAGATGGCCGATCGAGAAATCGCCCAGCAGTTCCTCCAGCCGCTCGCGGCGCTGATGGACATGCGGCTCGACCAGTTCCAGGACGGCCATGATGTTCTGCTCGACCGTGAGGCCGCGAAAGATCGACATCTCCTGCGGCAGGTAGCCGATGCCCATCTGGGCGCGGCGATACATCGGCAGCCGCGTCGCGTCCTGCCCGTCGATCAGCACCTGGCCCGAATCAGGCGCGACCAGCCCGGCCACGCAATAGAAGCAGGTGGTCTTGCCCGAGCCGTTCGGCCCCAGAAGCGCCACCACCTCGCCCCGGTCCAGGTCCAGCGCCACGTCGCGGATCACCGGGCGGTTGCGATAGGATTTGCGCAGGCCGCGGACGCGCAGCCCCTGCTTTTCGGCCATGGCGTCAGTTCTCCGGCTGCAGGACGCTGCGCACCCGGCCCGAGGCGTCGGCGGTGCCGCTTTCCAGGTTCACCGTCACCTTGTCGCCCGCCAGCAGGTTGCCGCCCTGGCTCAGCAGCACGTCGCCGGTCAGCACGATGGTCCCGGTCTCGACATCGTAATCCGCCGCCTGGGCCTCGGCCGCGTCCTCGCCGCTGGCCAGGGTGACGTTGCCCTGCGCGTGCAGCGCGCTGATGCGGCGCTGGTCGCCCTGGGCATAGGTCACGGTCACGCTGTCCGCCGACAGCCGCATGGCGCCCTGGCCGATCAGCACATTGCCGGAAAAGGTCGCCTGGCCGGTCTTCTGGTCCACGGTCAGCGAATCGGCCGTGACCTCGACCGGCTCCTTGGTGTCCTGCGCCCGGCCGAAGCCGGCGGCCTGTCCCAGCGCCGGGCCCGCCGCCAGCATCAGCGACAGGATCACGGGCAAAAGCGGTCCGGGCCGGATCATCGGATTTCCTTTCTGGCGCCCGCAGGCCCCCTATGCGGCCGGCGGCGCCGGGTCATGGCCGGTATATCAAGCGGACTCCGCCGCTCAAATCAAGAACGTGATCGCCGCTGCCCTCGCCCGAGGGCCGAAACTCCATCCGCCCCGCCGTCAGCCGGCCGAAAGGGGCAAGCACATTGACCTCGTCCTCCGAGAGCAGCGTGCCCTCGGTGGTCGAGGCCAGCAGTTCGGGCGCGGTCAGCACCCAGCCGTCGGCGGTGGTCATGCGCACCCCCTCGCCCAGCCGGACCTGCTGGTCCGCCATCGAGGCGGCGCCGGCGCTGACATCCGCCGCCCGCCCGTCGCTGGCGCGCAGGGTCATGCGCACCGCCTGCGCCTGGGCGCCGCTGGTGCGATCGCCGGGCAGCGCCTCGGCGGCCGAGATGCTCAGCTGCGCGCCGTCGCGGGTCACGCCGGCATAGGTCGGGCTCGTCACCGCCTGCCGCTCGGCCAGCTCGCGCGGGTCTACGTCGGCATAGGGGATGCTCGCCTCGGGGTCGGGCTTGCGGCCCAGCAGGAACAACACCGACAGGATCGCCAGCGCCGTCAGCGGCAGGAGCACCCGCAGCCAGGCCACGATGCGCGAGCGGGTGCCCACCGTCAGACAAGCCCCGTGCGCAGGAAGTCGTGGATATGGATCAGCCCCGCCGGCATCCCCTCGGGCGTGACCACGAACAGGCAGGTGATGCGGCGCGCCTGCATCTCGGCCAAGGCCGCCTCGGCCAGCGCGTCGGGGCCGATGGTGCGCGGGTTGCGGGTCATCACCTCGGCGGCGCTATGGTCCAGAAGGCCCTGCATGTGCCGCCGCAGGTCGCCGTCGGTGATGATGCCGGTCAGCCGCCCCGCGGCATCCGTCACCCCGGTCACGCCGAAGCTTTTCTGGCTGATGGTCAGCAGCGCCTCGGCCATGGGCGCGGTCTCGGCCACCAGCGGCATGTCCCGGTGCATCAGGTCGGCCACCTTGGACAGTTTCGCGCCCAGCTTGCCGCCGGGGTGGAAGGTGCGGAAATGCTCGGGCGTGAACTGGCGATGCTCCATCAGCGCCACGGCCAGCGCATCGCCCAGCGCGATGGTCATGGTGGTCGAGGTGGTGGGCACGATGCCGGTGCCGCAGGCCTCGGGCGCCGCGGGCAGGACCAGCGCCACGTCGGCCTGGCGCAGCAGCGTCGATTGCGGCCGGCCGGCAACGCCGATCAGCGGGATCTGGAAGCGGCGGGTATGGGCGATCAGGTCGGCCAGCTCCGGCGTCTCGCCGGAATTGGACAGCACCAGCGCCACGTCGCCCTGCGTCACCATGCCCAGGTCGCCATGGCTCGCCTCGGCCGGATGGACGAACTGCGCCGGCGTCCCGGTCGAGGCCAGCGTCGCGGCGATCTTGCGCCCGACATGGCCGGACTTGCCCATGCCGGACACGACCACCCGGCCGCGCGCGGCCAGGACGGTCTCGACCGCGCGGTCGAAGCTGTCGCCAAGGCCGTCGGCCAGCAGGGCCAGCCCCTCGGCCTCGGTGCGGATCACCCTGCGGGCGGTATCAAGATATGCGCTCATGGCCCGCTACCTAGTGATGGAAGATGTCGTTTTCATCCCCCCAGCCCAGCAGGTCCAGATGGGCACGGGTGGGAAGAAAGTCGAAACAGGCCTGCGCCAGGCCCAGCCGCCCCTCGCGCGTCAGACGCTTTTCCAGCTCGGCCTTGAGCGCGTGCAGGTGCAGCACGTCCGAGGCGGCATATTCCCGCTGCGCCTCGGACAGTTCCGCCGCGCCCCAGTCGCTGGTCTGCTGCTGCTTGGAGATGTCGACGCCGACCAGGTCCGAAAGCAGGTATTTCAGCCCGTGCCGGTCGGTATAGGTGCGCACCATCTTACTGGCGATCTTGGTGCACCAGACCGGCTTCGTCGCCACGCCGAAGGCCGCCTCCAGCGCGGCGATGTCGAAGCGGCCGAAGTGGAAAAGCTTCAGCACCTGCGGATCGGCCAGCATCCGCACCAGGTTCGGCGCCGCGCGCTGGCCCTGGGCGATCTGCACCAGATGCGCATTGCCGTCGCCCGAGGACAGCTGCACCAGGCACAGCCGGTCGCGGCGCGGGTCCAGTCCCATCGTCTCGGTGTCGATGGCCACGACCGGACCCAGGTCCAGGTCGTCCGGCAGGTCGTTGCGGTAAAGGGTAATGGTCATCTGTGGCTTCTCGGGCTGCGGCTTTGGGTTGCTGTAACCCCATTGCCCCCGCCTGCGCCAGCCCCGGCGTCGGCTGTCGGCATCCTGCGGCCCATCGTCGCGGCCCGCCCGGGAAGGTGGCGCAGATGCGCAACAATCCCGACTATTTCAGTCAAAATCAGATCAAATATCCGAGTAAAATACTTGTGCATCCTGGGACCGGCCATATAACTCGCGCCAGTTTCGAACGAATCAAGGCAATGACCATGAAATTTCGCCGTATTATCCCGCTGGCGGGCGTGTCCTCGCTTGCCCTGGCGACAGCCCTTTACGCACAGGACAACCAGAACGCCGAGACCGTGGTCCTCAATCCGATCACCCTGGTCGCCGACGGCCAGGAGAATGTCGAGGCAACCGGCGGCGTCTCCGTCACCGCCGAGGACATCCAGGCGATGCAGCCCGCCGACATCTCGGAGCTGTTCTCGCGTGAATCCTCCATCACCGTTTCCGGTGGCGGCGGACCGGCCAAGAAGGTCAGCGTCTTCGGTATCGAGCAATCGCTGCTTGCCGTTACCGTGGACGGCGTGCCGCAAGCGCAGACCAGTTGGCACCACACCGGCTCGAACGTGATCGACCCGGCCTTCCTGAAATCGGTCGAGGTCGAGGCCGGGGCGGCGGCAGCTGATTCCGGCTTTGCCGCCGCAGCGGGTGCGCTGCGCTACGAGACGGTGGGCGCGCTGGATCTGCTGGAAGCGGGGCAGAACGTCGGCGGCCGTGCAGCACTTTCCTATGGCTCGAATGGTCGCGGCTTCTCGGGCAGCCTGGCCGGCTATGGCCGGAGCGGCGGGTTCGACTGGTTCATCATGGCCCACGGCTCGAACGGCGACAATTACGACAACGGCGACGGCAGGGAGATTCTGGGCACCGAGCCTGCGGCGCGCAATGTCTTGGCCAAACTGGGCTATGAGTTCGAAGGCCACCGGATCGAGCTTGGCCTGGAGCGCAGCCGTGACGAGGCCGATCGCCTGATCAAGGCGAACATGGGCTTGGCCGGCGACGAGGTCCATCCGCTGAAGGTCAGCCGTGACACGGTCAAGCTGACCTATACCTCGACCGAGCCGACCGACATGTGGGATCCCGAGGTTTCGCTTTACTTCAGCCAATATGAATACTGGCGGCCGAACTACGCCTCCGGCGCGCGCGGCAACAACGGTGACGCGATCTTCAATGAGGACCAGTTCGGCGGCAAGGTGCAGAATACCTTCACGGTTAGCGGCGGCAAGATCACCGCGGGGGTCGATTTCAACGAACACGACTACGCCACCGACAACTATGGTGACGGCCGGGCTGCTGATCGGCAATATCGCAACTTCTCGACCAGTCAGATCGGTGTCTTCGCTCAGGGCCGGTTCGAGTTCCAGAACGGCTTCAGCCTTTCGACCGGCGCCCGCTACGACGCGCATCGCTTTACCGATTGGAACGGCGAGCGGTTCAGCGATTCCGGTGCCAGCGTGAACGGCACCCTCGCCTATCGCGTCAACGACAATATCGAAGTCTTCGCCGGCGCTTCGCGCACCTGGCTGGGCTACGTCATTGGCGATTACGGCTATGTCCATGCCCGCAGCAACGCCTTTGTCACCGACCCGGGCCTGGACACGGGCACAGCCAAGAACCTCAAGGTCGGAGCGAACTTTAACGGCGACGCCTGGCAGGCCGGCATCACGGTCTTCGACACGAAGATCGACGGACTGCTGAACTACGAATCCTCGACCCTGCTGACCAACCGCGCCGAGGAATACCGCAGCAAGGGCGTCACCCTGCATGGCACCTATGATTTCGGCAATACCCGGATCGGCGCCTCCTTCACCAAGGCGGACGTGACCGGCGATGGTGACGATGTCCTGCCCAACAACGGCGTCTATTTCATGCCGGTGGGCGAAACCGCCACGCTCTGGGTCGATCACGAACTGCCGGCATGGAACACGGTCCTGGGCGCCTCGGTGGAATGGGCAGGCTCGATCGACGAGCGGGTCGTCGTAGGCCCGACCTCCACGACGACCTACTACAAGCAGCCGTCCTATACTGTGGTCAACGCCTATGCCGAGTGGACGCCCCAGGCATATGAGAACGTGGCGGTCCGGCTCAGCGTCGATAACCTGTTCGACAAGAACTATTACGAGCGTTCGGGCTTTGCCGCAAATGACAGCCGCGGTGGGATCGAGCCGGTCTGGGCGCCCGGTCGCACGATCACGCTGGGCACGACAATGAAGTTCTGACCTATCGCCTACTCGGGCAGATGGACCGGAAAGGCCCCCTTCGCGGGGGCCTTTTTCTTATGCCTGAACCGGCAAAGATGATGTTTGAAATATCATGATAGCTATGCTAGACATCCATCATCAAGGATTGGAAATCAGCGCATGATGACCTCGGCCCAGATGCGTGCGGCGCGTGCCCTTCTTGGCATCGACCAGAAGCGGCTGGCCGAACTCTCGGGCCTGTCGGTCCCCACGATCCAGCGCATGGAGGCCAGCGACGGCAATGTGCGCGGCGTGGTCGAAAGCCTGACCCGCGTGGTCGAGGCGCTGGAGGCCGCCGGGATCGAGCTGATCGGCGACGGCGCCGCCAGCACCTCGGGCGGGCGCGGCGTGCGGCTGAAATCCGGTCCGCAGACGTAATCGCGACGGCGACCGCCGACGAAAGCCGACGATCCCGCCGCCTCCTTGACCAAGGTGCGGCCCCAGATGAACCAGCAGGCAATCGCAGCGCCCGGATTTGCGCCGCTGTTCACCCCGAAACTGATCACCGTCCTGCGCGAGGGCTATGGCGCGGCCGAGCTGCGCGCCGATGCCCTGGCCGGGCTGACCGTCGCCATCGTGGCGCTGCCCCTGTCGATGGCCATCGCCATCGCCTCCGGCGCCTCGCCGGCGCAGGGGCTCTATACCGCCATCATCGGCGGCTTCCTGGTCTCGGCGCTGGGCGGCTCGCGCTACCAGATCGGCGGGCCGGCGGGGGCCTTCATCGTGCTGGTCGCCGGGATCGTGGCGCAGCACGGCATGTCGGGGCTGATCCTTGCGACCTTCATGTCGGGGCTGATGCTGGTCGCGATCGGGTTCTTGCGGCTGGGCACCTTCATCAAGTTCATCCCCTTCCCGGTGACGGTCGGCTTCACCGCCGGCATCGCCGTCATCATCTTCACCAGCCAGCTGAAGGAAATCTTCGGCCTGGCGCTGACCCATGAACCGGGCGAGCTGGTCGAGAAGATCCCGGCGCTGTGGCAGGCCCGCGCCAGCCTGACGCCTGCCGCGCTGGGGATCGCGCTGGGAACCGTCGCGGTGATCCTGGGGCTGAAGCGCGCCCGCCCACACTGGCCCGGCATGCTGATCGCCGTGACGCTGGCCGCGGGCATCACCGCGGCAACGGGGGCGGATGTCGCGACCATCGGCAGCCGCTTCGGCGGCATCCCCTCGACCCTGCCCGCCCCGGCGCTGCCGGAGTTTTCGCTGGAGAAGGCCCTGGCGCTTCTGCCCGCGGCGGTATCGCTGACGCTGCTGGGCGCCATCGAATCGCTGCTCTCGGCGGTGGTCGCCGACGGCATGACCGGCCGCCGGCACCGCTCGAATTGCGAACTGGTGGCGCAGGGAGTGGCGAACATGGGTTCGGCGCTGTTCGGCGGCATCTGCGTCACCGGCACCATCGCGCGGACCGCGACCAACGTGCGCTCGGGCGCGCATGGGCCGGTGGCGGGGATGCTGCATGCGCTGTTCCTGCTGGGCTTCATGCTGCTGGCGGCGCCATTGGCATCCTATATCCCCCTGGCAGCACTGGCCGGCGTGCTGGCGGTCGTCGCCTGGAACATGATCGAGAAACCCGCCATCGCCATCCTGCTGCGCTCGGGCTGGGGCGAGGCGGCGGTGCTGCTGGTCACCTTCGGGCTGACGATCTTCCGCGACCTGACCGAGGCCATCGTCACGGGCCTGGCGCTCGGCTCGGTGCTGTTCATCCAGCGCATGAGCCAGGCGGTAGGGGTCGAGGCGCTGGTCGGCGCCGACATGGCCGACAGCAGCCGGCCGCGCCCGGACCAGCCGCAGCCGCGCGACGTGGTGGTCTATCGCATCTCGGGGGCGCTGTTCTTCGGCGCCACGGCCTCGATCGGCTCGGTGCTGGACCGCATCCAGGACGGGTTCCGGGTGCTGGTGGTGGATTTCAGCGCCGTGCCCTTCCTGGATTCCACCGGCGCCAACATGATCGAGGGGCTGGCGCACAAGGCACAGCGCCGCGGCATCGCGCTGTGGCTGACCGGCACCAGCCGCGACATCCGCCGGGTGCTGCTGACGCATGGGCTGCGCCGCCCGCTGGTGCATTACGCACCTACGGTCGACGAGGCGCTGCGCCGGCGTCACGGGTCATAGCGGTCCTGCACGCGGGGCGCCGGTTTCCCCGCTGCTTGCCTCCG
>NZ_VCBQ01000006.1:0-93666 GCF_006386455.1 Paracoccus sp. FO-3
ACTAATTTCGCACCGCCATTCTCAGCCAGCGGGGTGTTATTCGACCAGATATTCGTGTGGCTAATACACGGATCAGCGATTACGCTGGCGCTGCGTTCAGCCTTGTGCAGGTCCCCGTGATGCCGGGTCCTGACGATTGAAGGCCACCCGATAAGATGCAACGCCGCGGTGGCTTTAGTGAAAAGGTTCCATCGTGCTCGAATCCAAACCAAAGACACCATTGGCCGATCAGCATTTCTTTCTGTCGCCTCAGTTGAGCGAAGGCCAGAGTTCGGACGACGATATCGATCTGAACATCATCGCCAGCACCTATCGCTCGATCATCGATGAGCATGCTTTCGATGAGATGGTGGCGAGTTGGGAAGCCAAGCTCGCATCGTCCGGCGGAGATGCTGAGCATCCCAAAGTCTCCAAGGGGCTGTTCAGCCAGTTGCTGACCTTCCGCAACACCCTGGAAAAGCTGGACGTCCCGACCGAGAACGACCCGCTGAAACTGGCGGTTTCCGAAGTGCCGGGACCGGCGACTGTGCTGTCTCCAAACGGCAATGTCGCGGTCATCAACATTGCGGGCGAACGCGCGTTCGGCAAGCGCCAGGGCGCGTTCATGGACGCTGCAGTCATCGCGCCGAATTCTCTGGAGGACTATCGTGCCCTGTTGCGTGCCGCCACCGGTCAGGGCAACGCGGCGCAAGCGATCCTGACGATCCTGCCGGCCACCGAGGGCTATGGCGAATCCTTCCTGGCCGAGGGCTACCTGATCCGCGTGCCGGGCCAGAGCGGCGCCCATATTGCCATCCGTTCCCTGGAAATCGCCTGGGGGCCGCGGATCGCCGAGCGCTTGCAACAGGCCTTCGGCCTGACGCAGGCCGAATCCGAGGTCGCGCATCTGTTCTTTCGTCTGCGCAACCTCGAATCGATCGCGACAGAGCGAGGCGTGTCGTTGCTGACGGTGCGCACCCAGATCAAGACGATCATGGCCAAGATGGGCGCCCCTTCGAATATCGACCTGATGCGCCTGCTGGCCATGATCGCCAGCCGTGAACATGTCGGGCTTCGGGGCGAAGCCCCTGTCTGGCACGATCCCCTGGGCCGCGAAAAGCTGATCGAGATGCCCGATGGCCGCAAGATCGCTTGGACCTGGATGGGCGCGAAGCGGGGCATCCCCGTGGTCATGCTTCGGGGATTGCCGATGACCTATCTGCTGCCTGGCGACGGAGAAGCCCGGCTGCGCGACGCTGGCATCTGTCTCTATGTTCCGTCGCGACCCGGTCACGGGAACAGCACCATGGACTCCTCGCTTGATGTGATGAGCGACAATCTTGTCGCATTGCGGGTCTTTCTCGACCAGGTCGTCGGCCGCCCTTGCCTTGGCGTCGGATTGGCCAGCGGCACCTTGCCTCTGGTCGTCGAAGCGGTGGAAAATCCCACGCGCTTCCACGGAATACTGGCGATCGGCTTCTCGTGCGGGATCGATCCTTCGGGAGTCCAGCGCCTGCCGCAGATTCAACGCATCATGCTGCAACTCGCAGACAGTGCGCCATGGGTTGCCGAACTGATGGCCAAATCGGGACATCGGATGATGCGCCAGCACGGCCTGGACTGGTATCTGGAACGCGCCTTCCGCCATACGCCGCTGAACCAGCAAACGGTGCGTAACCCCGATTGGACGGCATTGATCCGGAACGCCTGTGAACATCTGCTGAAGCAGGGCCACGCGACCTTTGTGCGGGAATTGCAGCTTTCGCGCCACAGCATGGACACCGCGCTGCGCGAGTTGCGCATACCCATGCGATATCTGGCGCCCACCGAAGATCCCGGCATCGATCTTGCTTCGTGCAGGCAACTGGAAAGGATCAATCCCCTGATCACCGTCGAGCCGGTCACCGATGCGGCCGAGTTGGTTTTTTACCAGCGCAATGACCTCATCCTTGATCGTATCATCGCCTTGGCACACCGAAACTGAGCTGCATACACCAATCGGCGTATGACACCGCGGATCGCCATCCTCTAGAGCGGCCACGCAGGGCGCGCGGCTGGTGCGCAATAAATTGTTCAGCTTGGATATTGAGCGCCAGACCGATCTTCGGACTGGTGGTTTTGCAATGCGAGGGATTGATGAGCGACGCAACGATCATGCGGCGACGCCGCCAAGCACCGGAATACGTGGCCACCCCGGACATGGCAGCCTTCACCATCGGGCAGATTGCCATCACCGCGTTAAGGGAAGAGGGTGGGCTTTCCGTGGAAATACTGCGCAGGCACTTGGCTCGGGTCGCTTCCGGACAAGAGGATGCTGTCGCTAGCCGCGTGAGCCCGGACATGGCTCTGGGCGCGCTTCGTTATATCGAAGCCTCCTTGCAGAACAAGGTAGCCTGAAGAGCTGGCCGCACCAGGCTGTCGGATCACTTTCTCTATTTAAAATTCTGCAATCATATCATTTTATTCATAGACAGGGGATGCGGCTTGCAATGCATCCTTCCAAGACGTGTTTCGACCCGCTCAGCGGGGAGGAGGTGGGGCACATTACCCGGCACCTCAGAGGAATTCGAGAGGCCCGGGTGAATTTTCTCGGTCAGAACGATGAACTGGAAGGGGCGCTGGATAACCTGCTCCAGGCTCTTTCGCCACCTGGCGCAGGATCCGCCCGCAGCGTGACGCGTTGCGGCCAGGGGGTTTGCCCGTCCCGCAGCAGATCAGCGCCTCGCGCCAAAAGCCCTCCGCGTGGCTGTCGTGGAACAGGGTGGAAATGGCCGATGGCCCGCCGCCCGCAATCGGCGGGATGCAACAGCGCAACCGTGCGCTCGGCACCGGTATAATAGCCAAGCGTGCGACGGATGGCAGACAGGGTCCCCAACTCGTCATCCGCAACCGCGACCGCAAGGATATCCGCGCCAGGCACCTGCCTGCTGTCATTTAGCGCGATGGTGACGTAGTGATGGCAAAACGATTCAGGCCAGACAATGCGCACTCATATTGCTGCTCTTCTCGCTCTCATGGTCGCCACCGGATGCACGGTCGGTTCTGGTGCAGTGGTCAAGGGCGTCGGGCCAGACGATCTCCTGAAGCTTCGCGAAGGCCCTGGCCTCAATCACAACATCATCATCGGCCTGCCCGACGGAACGCGCCTCACCCGGCAGAACTGCGTCACGAATAACGGTAAGGTCTGGTGCAGAGTCTCGCTGACCGACCGGCCTGCTATCTCGGGTTACGTTTCAGCGGACTATCTGGCACATCGCTGACAGCAACTTGGCCCGTAGTTGCCCGTCACCCGATCTATGCCGCGCGGCGGTGTTTCCGAAAGCTGCCTATTGGATCACCGCTGCAGTAGCGTCTCGATCTACGTGGTCAGCGGAACATGTCCGTGCCTCATGCTTGACTGCAAATCCCCCGGCTGACACGCTCGGGCAACCCATCCCTTGAAGGTGAAGGCGGCGTAGAACAGCTGGATATCCCTGAAACCGGCGGTCGTCAGCAGCAGTTCGTCTTCCTCGGGCGGCAGGACGGGCAGCTGTTGCTTTATGCTGGAGATCCCGGCCATGGCCTGCGCCTCGGGCGTGCCTTCCGCGATCAGCCAAGCCGCATTGCGCCGCAACCAGAGATCCTGCTGCCCGCCTGTTAGCGGAAAGCTGTGATGGGCCATGACGAACGGCGCGCCGTCGGGCAGGCGGCGGTGCAGTTCTCGCAGGGTGCGCAGGCGTTCGTCTCGCGGCAGGAAGTGCAGGGTCAGCAGACAGGTCGCGCCATCGAAGGGGCCCTCGGGAGCGTCATCGATATAGCCCTGATGGAAGATGACATGGGCGCGGTCCTTGCCGAGAATATCCTGCGCCTGGGCGATCATATCGGGCGAAGGATCGATGCCGTCGAAGCGCCAACTCGGATACGCCTGTGCAAAGGCTCGCAATTCCAGCCCGCCGCCGGCGCCGAGGACCAGGACCCGGCCATTTTCCGGTACATGTTCGGCCAGTAGGATCCCTGCCATGCGATGCATGTCGTGCAGGCCCGGGACATGGCGGGCGACGCGCGCGGCATAGCTGGCGGCATCGCCCGGATGGGTCGCGCCGCTCATTCCGGCCAGACCAGCGAGCGGTGCAGCTGCGCCCCGGCCCATGCCCCGTCCCCCACCGCCAATGACACCGAATGCGGCGCCCGCGCGATATCGCCGCAGGCGAAGATGCCCGGAACGCTGGTTTCCTTGCTGTCGCCCGTCATGATCTGGCGGCCCATCGGCGTCTCGATCAGCGTGCAGCCGGCCATCTCGGCCAGCGCACTGGCCGGCTCGGTCCGGGTCGCGGTGAACAGCCCGGCGAAGGGCAGCACCCGGCCGTCGCGCAACTCGATATCCGCCGCGCCGGTCAACCGCGAGATAGGCGTCTCCTCAATCGTGACGCCGCGCGCCTGCAGGTCGGCGCGCTGTTCGGGATCGAGGCTCAGGGCGCTGTTGGTCAGGAAAGTCACCTCGCCCCATTCCGGCAAAAGCTGCGCCTGGTGGAGCGACATCGCACTGCTGGCGATGACCCCGATCCGGCCCTGATCCAGTTCGTAGCCGTGGCAATAGGGGCAATGGAACACCGTCCCGCCCCAGCGTTCGGCAAGGCCGGGAATCTCGGGCAGTTGATCGCTGACGCCGGTGGCCAGAAGGATGCGACGGCCCGCGAATGTGTCGCCCGCTTCCGTAGGAACCCGGAAGTCGTCCTTGCGGCCGGTAATGGTGCTGGCCGTGCCCTCGATCCATCTCACGGCAGGATAGGCCAGCAACTGGCGCCGGGCCTCGGCCCAGATGATTGCCGGGTCGACCCCGTCCTGCCCCAGAAAGCCGTGCGAATGGCTGGCGAAACGGTTGCGCCGCTGCCCGGCGTCGATCACCACCACCTTGCGGCGGGCACGCGCCAGTTGCAGGGCAGCGGCCATCCCGGCATAGCTGCCCCCGATCACGATCACGTCCTGCATGTCCTACTCCTGCGTGGCCCGCCTTTGCGCATGGCGGCGGGCGAAATCCCGGGCCAGATCGGCCAGCGTCACATCGGCGAAACGCGCCATCAGCAGCGCCTCGGCCTCGGCGAAGGCGCCCTTGAGCGCGGCATTGACCGATTGCTCGACCAGGCATTCCGGCGTCTCGTTGCGGTTGCCGATGGCGAAGATCGCCGGCTCGCCCAGGGCTTCGTGCAACCGGCGCAGGCTGACCGTTTCCAGATCGGCCGAAATGCGCCAGCCGCCCGAGTGGCCGCGCTCCGCCGTCACCAGCCCAGCCTTGCGCAAGAGACCCATGGTCCGTCGCACCACGACCGGATTGGTGCCGAGGCATAGCCCGAGTGCCTCGGAGGTCATCGGGCCGTCCTGCTCGGCCATGTGCAGCAGGGCATGAAGGACCGAGGAAAGGCGGCTGTCGCGTTTCATGTAACTATATATGTTACGATTCGAGGCGAGCGTCAAGATGCGCACGGCTTCCCGTCACCAGGGCATCCCACCACCCGACGCGACCTTTCCGGGTCTGCACGGCGTCAACCTCACCCTGGCTACGGTGATCTTCGGCACGGTCCACGATGCGTTCGAGTTGGGTGTGACTGACGTCGAAGGTGATGCGCTGCGCCAGCAGCTACTGGCGATGTGCCAAGCCAATCTGCAGATAGGGGGGCATAGCGGCCCTTAGCGGATAATCGGCACGCGCGAATGCTGCGACTCGGCTGTCTCCAAGGCTGCCATTCAGCCGATGCTGCAGCAAGATGCTTGAGATCACCTCTTGCCAACTGTGCAAGCCATGCCGTCTATCATCGCCGCGAGCTTCATGAGATCGGCCGCGTAAAACCCGGCGGCATTGATGCAGTTCGTCTCCAACAGCCGTAGACCTTCCTCGGTGCGGCAGATGTCCATGACATAGGCGGGCGAATAGTCCTCGTTCAGCCGGGCCAGGGTCTGGGCGAATTCAAGCGCGTCCTCATCGATCTCATGGCGATAGGTGACCCGTGCACCCTCCTTGTAGAGCGAATAGGTGACGACATCGCCGTTCACGATCCAGATGCGCCACTCCTTCAGGATCCGGGCCGGCGGGGTCAGCATCATCAGCGTGTCCGGGCGCAAGGAGCCATTGGGTATTTCGTCCGGATCAAGCGACATGACCTTGCGGGCCGTCTCGCGAATCTCCGCAGCGGTCTTGACGTTTCCCGCCTGTTCCTTGCTGTCGGCGACCGGACGAATGAACCAGTGACGGCCATCGTCCGGCAGTCCCGCCTCGATCTCGCCGACGCGAAGAAATGTCGCATCCGGCCCGTTGAGCATGAAGGGTTGCCAGGGTCTCTCGTGGACGAAGGGCGCTACTCGGAAAACACCCGGATGGAAGCCCTTTGCTTCGGCGTATCGCCACAGCGTGTAGGAGCCGAACATGACCACGGCTTGCGGGTCGCGCACCTCCGGCTCGGGCACCAGATCGCCGACGAAGGGAACCACCTTGTGCCATGAATAGGAAATGCCCAGCCGGTCCAGCGCATCCGCCAGCTTCTGCGTGTCCTCGAACCGCTGAAGAATCCACTGCATCCCGTTTCATATCCCATGCCGCAACACTTCGCTGGAGAGCATGGAAGCGTTCGAAAGCCAATGACCGCTTGGAACATTGCGCAACCTGCTGCGGCGCTTCATCGACATATCACGCTCCGCGGCCCCATCCGGGGCAAAATGAAACGGCCGGCGAGAGACAACCCGACAAACCTCCGGTGTGAATAGGCAGCGACCGGCCACCCTCAGTTCGCGATCAGCGCAAAGGCCAGCCATGTGTCGTCCTCCACGTCCAGGCGCCCCTCTATCGCGTCCAGCTTGGTGTGGCGCATCGCCTCGTCATAGGAACCGGTTGCGGCCAGATGGGCATAGAACCTGTCCATGAAGATCGCCGCGCCGCGGTCGCCGACCGGCCAGCGCGCCAGCAGGCTGCGGCGGGCGCCGGCGATGGCCAGTGCGGAAGGCAGGCCGTTCAGCCCCTCGACATAGCTGCGGTCGCCCTGTGCGGTGTCGCAGGCCGACAGCACGACCAGGTCCACGCCCGACAGATCCCAAGAGGCGACCTCGGCGGCATAAAGAATCCCGTCATCGGCGCGTTGCCGCGCCCCGTCGCCATTCCCCGCCCCGGCCAGCGCGATGCCTGCCCGCCACAAGGGCGCGGTTTCGCCCGCCGCGACCGGCCGGAAAAAGCCATGCGTCGCGAAATGCAGGATGCGGCGGCCGCCGGAGGTCGCGCGGACCTCCGCCTCGCCGGCATCGGTGCCGCGCAATATCTCGGGCTCATAGCCGGCGGCCGTCATGCGTGCGGCAATGGCCTCCACCTCCGGACCCGAGGCGGGCAGCGCCGACATGCCGTCCGGCCCGTAATCGACAGCGCCGACCAGCAGCATCGGGCCGGGCTGCGCAACCTGCTCGCGATCCGCGGGCGGGATCGCGCGCGCATTGCGCAGGATGCGCACATCGCGGGTCTCGATCAGGGGGCGGCCCTGGCCGTCCAGCAAGCCGTCGAAGGGGATCAGATGCGTCACCCCGTCCGGCACCACGAACAGCCGCCCGACCTTGGCGACGCGGGCGCCGAACCGGCCGACCGTCATGTCATGAAGCTTGCGACGCGCCGCCTCGGCCATCAGCTTGCCGTCCGGCGGGATCAGCGCCTCGAAATCGGCGGCAAGCCCCAGGTCGGCCAGCATCGCGTCGCCGCCGTGCCAGGCCATCATCGCGAAGATCCGCTCCTCGACCTTGCCATTGGCCGAGCGCAGGGGGACGCTGAGGAAATCCAGCACCGCCTCGCCCTCGGCCAGTCCCGCAAGGATGGCCTCATAGGACCGCTGCCCTTCGCCCTCCAGCCGGGCGAGCCCGCCGATCCGTTCGGCCAGCCTGGCCTCGGCCATGGCCAGATCGGCATCGGCCGCATCCGGGTGCGACAGGCTTTCCGCACGCAAGGCGCGGACCCGTTCCAGCAGCGCCAGGTCCTCGGGCGGCAGCCGGTCGCGAACGCCGTCCAGCAAGGCGCGTTCCAGGCTTCCGGGGGCCTTCCATTCGACCAGAACCCGGCCGACAAGCTGCATGACCTGCGGCTTGTCCCGCAGCGCGTGGAAGCTGTAGCGCATGATATCGCCGATATTCTCGCGCGTTGTCGTCGCCACCTGTTCCAGCGTAGCGGTATCCGAGGTCGAGGCGAACTCCCGCCGCGACCAGATGCGCAGACGGCGTTCCAGCTCGACATAGGTGGCGAGGCTTTCCTCGGTGTCCAGCGCACTTTCGCTGCGGGCCAAGTTGGTCAGCATCGCCAGCGTCGTCGGATGATACGGGCCATGCCAGGCATCGGCCAGGCGCAGCGACAGGCGGTTGAGCGCAAGTTCGGTCCGTTCGTCGCCCCGTCGCCCGGCAATCCCCGCCAGCCGGTTGGCCAAAAGGACGTTATCGCCGCTGGGTTCCGCCCGGTCCGAGATGGCGTCCAGATCAAAGCCCTCGGCCGGGGCGGTGCCGGACAAGGCCGCGATCATGTCGCGTTCCAGCCGCATGTCGCGCGTCAGGGGGTGATCGAGGCCACGCGTGCCTTCCAGCGTGGCGGTGATGGCATCGTAATGCGCCTTGGCTTCGTCGGGCCGGTCCAGCCCAACCAGGTCGAGCGCGAGATTCTTGCGGCTGGTCAGCGTCGCGGGATGCGCGGGGCCGAGATTGGCCTCGCGCCAGCCATAGGCCTCGCGGTCCAGCGGCTCTGCCTCGGCGAAACGGCCGAGGGTGCGCAGCACGGCGGCAAGGTTGTTCGCCTGCAGCATGGTGTCGTCGCTGTCGCCCAGGGCACGCCTCGCCCGTTCCAGCGCATCCCGCAGCAGCGGCATGGCCGAGGCGGGCCGGCCGGCAAAGGCATAGGTCTGGCCCAGCCCGCCGATGGCCGCGATGGTATGGGCGCTGGCTGGGCCCGCCACGGCTTCGAGGATCTCGATGGCGCGCCGGTGATGGTCGATGGCCGCGTCATGGCGCCGCCGGTCGCGGTCCAGGATGGCGGCGTTGAAATGCGTGATGCCAAGCGAGAGGCTGGCGCCGTCCTCCTCCAGCGCGGCGATCAGGCGGGCGAAGACCTGTGCGGCCTCGTCAAGCGCGCCGCCGTCCTGGAGCACGATGGCGGTGTTGTTCAGCATCCGCAGGTAAAGCTCGGGGTCCCCTTTGGCCAGGACCGCGAAGGCTTCGTCGCGCAGCGCCCGCGCCTCGTCATGCCGGCCCTGCTGATCGAGCAGGCCGGAAAGCGTCAGCCGGCCGGCCTGCAGGGCGGGGGCGTCCTCTCCCCATGTGTCGCGGCGGAACGCGACCAGCCGGCGCGCGGCCGAGATGGCCATGTCCTGCCGCCCGGTCATGCTGGCGGCCTCGACCAGCAGTTCCTGCCCGGCGTCGAACAGCTCCGGTGCGGCCATCGCCGCTTCCGTCAGACGCGGCCCAAGGGCCTCCAGCGCCAGGTGCGGCTGGCCGGTGACATTGGCGATCTCGGCCAGCCGAACCGCGATTTGCAGCGCCTCGGACCCCTGCGCCTGGTCCAGAAGCAGGCGATAACCCTCGAGCGCCTCCGCATGGCGCCCGGCGCCGACATCGGCTTCGACGGCCTCGATGGTCGGCAGTTCGGCGGGCCGCGCATGGACGGGTGCGATACAGCACCACCCGGCAAGAAGCCCCGCCAGCAGGATCGAGGCAGTTCCGCGTATGTCCGGCATGGGCAACGTCCCCCAGCTTCCGATGCCGCCAAGTGATAGGGTGGTTTCCTGCGGGATCCAATCCGCTTGCAGCCCGTATCGCACACGCCACCGCTCCGGCTCGGTGGTGCCACTTTCCCGCCCTTCCCGATGCTTGTAGCCTTCGACGGAGGCCCCAAAGCAGGAAGCACAGCATGACTACCCCGACCCTTGCACGGCTGACGCGGCGGTCGCTGCTGGGTGCCGGGCTGGCCTGCCTTGCCCTGCGGCCGGCTAGCGCGGCCCCGGAATGGCGCCATATCGATCCTGTCGCCATCACCGCCGAGGACATCGCCTGGTTCCGGGCCTGCCGCGCCGTCTGGATCGACTGCGAATCCGGCGCGCCCGGCATCGTCCCCGGCGACATGACGCTGGAGGATTACGCCGCCGAGTTCGACAAGCCCCGGTCCACGATCATCGCGCGCATGGAGCGGCTGGTCTGCACCTTCTTCCTGCATGCCCGCTTCACGCCCGGCACCTATGCCTTCCGCCAGCCCGTCGAGGGCGGGGCCAGCTTCACCGTGACCCCGAACCACATCCGCCTGCTGCAAACGACCAATTGGCGGGGCAACATGATCGACTGCAAGCGGCCCTATGGCGACTACGTGCATTTCGAGATCGACATGGCCCGCGCGCTTGGCCTGCCGGTCTTCCTGAGCCCCGAGGGCTATGACGAGATCGGCCCGGAAAACGAGGCGCGGATGGATGCGCTGCACGGCGAGATGCTGTTCGTGCTGCAAGCCTATCTGGAACATGCCGAGATGCGGCCGGGCGACTGGTTCATTCCCTATGACGGCTGGGAGGGCATCGTGATGCCGCGCTGCGCGCCGGTCGGTGCGGACCAGGTGGCGCGCTACAAGGCCGCCATGGCGGCGATCACCTTCCGGGGGATGTGGGAGACGCCCTATGACCTGGTCGTGCCCAGGATCCATGCCTCGGTCGCATTGTTTGCCGTGAAGGGCTGAAGCGGGATGTCTCGCAAGAGATCGATATCACACCTCGTTGCCGGTCCGGACAGCGTCGGCTACCAAGCCGCGAAAGCACAACGGGATGGGACGATCATGAAAGCTCTGCTGGCTGCCGGACTGCTGCTTTGCGCAACGGCTGCACCCGTGCTTGGCAGTCAGGCTGACTGCCAAGCCGATCTGGACCTCCTGCGCGCGGCACTTGGCGAGAAGGTCGCCTCGGATGGCACCGACCCGCTCGCCGCTTTGGCGCCCGTCAGCGAGGGCGGCCGCTGCGTGCTGCGCGATCTGGCGGTGCAGATGCCGGACGGCGCCGCCCCGGGGATGCTGGAGGCGCAGGAGATCTCTTGGCGCGCGACCTGGCCTGACGAGGCGCCGGGCGGGGTGCCGCAAAGCCTGGTCCTGGACGTAAGCGGCGCGCGAATGGTGCCGCAGCTGCGGGACATGGCGGATATGGCCTATCAGATGCGGCTGACCGCCGAACTGAGCAGCGCCGACCTGCATCTCGACTACGCGATCGACCCGGCGGCAAAGCGGCTGGTGCTGAGCAGTCTGGATGTGGCGCAGACCGGCGGCAACCGCCTGGCCCTGAGCGGCACGGTCGAGAATTTTGACCTGACCGCCCTGACGGCACAGCCGCCGCAACTGGACAAGGTGATGCAGTTCCGGCTGACGGATCTGGACCTCAGGCTGCGCAATGCCGGCCTGTTCGAGAGCATGGCGATGCTGTGGCTGAGCGCGATCCAGCCGCAATTCGGCGACACGCCGGAGGCCGCGGTCGACAATGCCAAGGCATGGCTCACGGAACAGATCGGCGCCATGCCCGATTACCTAGTGACGCAGGACAGCCGCGCGGCCATGGCGGCGATGGTGGCCACCCTGCCGCATCCCAAGGGGGTGATGCACCTGAAGCTGAGCACTGAGAACGGCATCGCCGGTCAGGATGTGATGCCGGCCTTCCTGCTGGGACGACCGACCTGGGCGATGCTGGAGCAGCCCCTGGCCGGGGTTCGGCTCTCGGCGGACTGGCAGCCGCCGGAAGCGTGCGATTGCGATGCAGACTGGTAGGGGGGCGTTGCCGGTTCGGACGGCCACCCTTCGGCATTCGCATTCCGGGAAGGAACCGGCATGACACCCTTTCTCCTGCGCCCGGCCACCGATGCGGACCGCGACCGGATCGCCGCGATCTGGCATGCCAGTGCCAGCCTGCCCGGCGTGGGCCCGCCATCGATGCCGAGCCGGGCCGAGCTTCGCCGAAGGGTCGATGAGGACATGGCCGGTGGCTGGGAGGTCACGGTGGCCGACAGCGGGCACGAGATCCTCGGCTTCGTGGCGATCCGGCCCCGAGATGGCATCCTGGCGGAACTGTTTCTTTCTCCCAGGTGCATCGGCGGCGGGATCGGCAAGGCGCTCCTGGATCATGCCAAGGCGGCCATGCCCGGCGGCTTCACCCTGTTCACCACCTCGGAAAACAGCCGCGCCCGGCATTTCTACGAACGCGAGGGGCTGATCGCGCTGCGCGATCAGCCGCATCCCCGGTCCGGCCATCCGGTGACCTATTACGAATGGGTCGGCGCAGGAACATGAAGGCAGGCCGGGGGGCAGGAAAACCCCAACGCCCGTTGACGACTCAAGCCAGGGTAGCTGGTGCCCGAACTGGTCTGGCCTCGGTGCGCAGAGCCCCGGCCATGCAACGTGACGAAAGGTGTCCGAGCCGCCGCCCTCACGCTATGGGCACGGTTCCCCCCGTCGATCACATGTTCCGTGCCGGTGATGACTGCTGCCCGATCTAAGGCGAGAAAGGCGATCAGGCTGGCCACCTCGGCCGGCTTCGCGAGACGGCCGCCCTGCCGCTTGGCAAGCAGCCGCACTATCGCCACCGGCCGCATGGTCCGCCTGCTGGAGGAATGGACCCCGCCGCATCCGGGCTTCTGCCTGTATTCCCCCGGCCCGAACCCGCCGGTGGTTCACCGCATTCCTCGCGATGGCGCGAGAAAGGGCAGCGCAAAGGGGCAGATGGCCCGTTGCGGCCTATACATATGAGCGACTTCCGCAGCCACGCCAGGCTCTCGATTGCGAACCGCAGCCGGCACATGGCGAGCGACGGCACCATCCCCGGCCGGTGATCTGGCCCGAAGCGGTCATTCGAGATCCCCTCGCGCAGGCGGTCTGCCTCCCCTTAGTCGGCATAGAGGCCGCCACTAAACAACACTTGCGAAAGCGAAGATTTTACGAGTAGCTGGCAAGTGATGCAACTATTCATGGAAGGTCACTGCCAGATATGTTGCTGGAACATCTGATATTCAAGAACGGACCTAAGCCCGAGGCACCCCCGCTTGAGATCGCTCCGGGGCGCGTGACCATATTTGTCGGCCCTAACAACGGTGGTAAAAGTTCCGCTCTTCGCGACATCACCAACGAATTCGTCTTCAATCAGGCTCACGACCAGCATGTGGTTTCTGAGGTGAGAGTTGCGAATATTACAAGGGAGCGAGCAGAGCAAAAGATTTCAAAATTCCGCGTTCCAGAAGTTGGAGAAACACCCGAGCGGCGGATATTCATGCGCAGGAATATGGGCCGTCAGGAGGTTAATGAGCAATATCTTCTTGATAACCTATTGAATCAATTCAATCAGCGGCCGCGCGATCAAAACTACAACTGGCAATACATTTCTCAGCATCTATTAAGTATGTTCGCGCTCAATCTAACGGGCGAGAGCCGTCTGGGGCTTGTAAATCAGTCTCAGGCACAAAGATTGATCGATCCGGCCCAGACGACGATCGCAGCCTTGTTCCAAGACGATGCTCTTCGACATGCTCTATCGGATATCATCTATGATTCGTTCCAGATGCATCTCGTGATTGATGCCACCGACATGGGATCATTCGCATATGCATTGTCAGAAACGAGGCCGCCTGCTGAAATCGAGCGTGCTTTTACGGCTGAGGCCATCGAGTTTTTTCGAAATTCGCACGCTCTTTCCGCATCGAGCGATGGGACAAAAGCGTTTGTTGGCGTTCTGTCGGAGGTCATTGCAGGCGATGTGGAAGTTCTAATCATTGATGAGCCGGAAGCATTTCTACATCCCGGCCTCGCCTACACGCTTGGCAGGCAGATAGGGCTCAAATCGGTGCAGACAAGCAGCTTTTCGCTGCGACGCACAGCCCGCATTTCCTAATGGGTTGCCTTTCAGCGGGCTTACCGATCGATGTTGTGCGACTCACGCATCGGGCAAGAAGAGGAACGGCGCAGCTATTACCTGCGGCGCGGCTGTCACAAATGATGAACGATCCCCTGCTACGATCTGTGGGGGTGGTCTCGGCCTTATTTTATGAATCTGCTGTAGTCGTTGAGGCGGATGCCGATCGCGCATTCTATGAGGAGATCAACAATAGGACAAATCTATACTCTCCGCCAAGCGTCCGCCATGCAACATTTCTCAATGCTCACAACAAGCAAACGGCCTCAGAAATCGTGGCGGAGCTACGCCAAGTTGGCGTGCCGTCAGCGCTGGTAGTTGACATCGACTGGATCAAAGAAGACGGGCAGGTCTGCACCAAGTACCTCAATGCCGCTGGCATACCAGAAGGACTGCGACAGGGCCTACGAAACACACGTCAAACCGTGAGAGCATATCTTCATGCTGCCAACCCTGATTATAAAAGACAGGGAGGGATCGCCCTGCTAACTGGCGATGAGCTTGCTACAGCGGTAGCGTTTTTCAACCAGATGGAGACCTATGGCCTGTTCACGGTGCGCGCTGGAGAACTTGAATCATGGTTACCCCATTTGAACTGTAACCGTAATAAATCGGTCTGGCTGGGCGAAATGTTCGCCGCACTGGGATCGGACCCGTCCCTTGCCGCATATGTAAGACCCGCACAGGATGATGTGTGGGAATTTTTACGCAACATAGCGGCTTGGGTCTCAAACACAGATAGACTGGGGATGGGAACCTAGAGTTGCTGAACAGACGTACGGTCATTTTCCGCCCATGTCGCCGCCGCCCCCTCAGCTATCGACCTGCGGGGTGAGGCTCCTGCGGATCTCCTGCCCATCCCGGCCCGGCGGCGATCCGAACAGGCGGCGATATTCCCTGCTGAACTGCGACGGGCTCTCATAGCCGATGGCGTAGCCGATCCGGGCGACATCGGCACTGTCGGAGAGCAGCAGGCGGCGCGCCTCCTGCAAGCGAAGCTGCTTCTGGTACTGCACCGGCGTCATCGCCGTGACCGCCTTGAAGTGGCGGTGGAAGGTCGCGGGACTCATCCCGGCGACCTCGGCGAGCTGCCGCACGTTCAGCTGATCCGCGAAGCCCTCGCGGATGCAGGCGATGGCGCGGCCGATCCGCGCCATGCGGCTGCCCGCCAGGCCGATCTGGCGCAGCGCCGGCCCCATCGGTCCATTCAGCAAGAGCCAGGTGATCTCCCGCCGGACCAGCGGCGCCAGGATCGCGATGTCCCGCGGCCGGTCGCACAAGGCCAACAGCCGGCAGAGCGGATCGGCAAGCTCCGGTCCGAAGCCATGCACCGCCAGCGCCGCACCGGCGGGGGCGTCCTCGGTGCCGTCCAGCTCCAGCAACAGATCCGAGATCGTCGCGGGGTCCAGGGCAAGGCTGAAGGCCAAGTAGGGCCGCTCTGGCGTCGCGCGGGTGATCTCTGCCCGGATCGGCACCGCCATCGACGCGATCAGGCATTTCCCGGCGTCATAGCGATAGGCGCGCTCACCCAACATGCTGGTCTTGGCGCCTTGCGCCACGACGCAGAGCGACGGGCGATAGACCGCATGGATCGGCCCGGTCGGCGCGGTGACCGAGGTCAGGACCAGCCCCTCGATCGGGGTTTCCCGGCCATGCGCCTGCCACTGGCGGGCGATCAACTCCTTGAGCGGGGCAAGATGATCGTTTTCCATGAACCGCAATCTAGGATCCCTGCGCGCAGTGCGCAGCCCGAAATCGGCGCGCATGAGAGGATCGTGCAAGGATTTGCGAGGATCGGCGTCGTGACCCCGGGCACGGCAGCCCTATCTTCGCCCTGACCCGGCGGCATCCCGCCCCGGCGCTCCCCCCGACATGAAGGAACATCCCATGCGCTACCGCACTCTCGGCCCAAGCGGCCTGCTGGTCTCCGAACTCTGCCTCGGCACCATGACCTTCGGCGGCTCGGACGGCATGTGGGGCCAGATCGGCCAGCTGCGCCAGGACGAGGCCGACAGGCTGGTCAGGGCGGCCTTCGATGCCGGCATCAATTTCATCGACACCGCCAATGTCTATGCCGGCGGCGAGAGCGAGCGGATCCTCGGCCAGGCCATCCGCAACCTCGGCATTCCGCGCGACGAGGTGGTGATCGCGACCAAGGTTCTTGGGCCGATGGGCGAAGGCCCGAACGCCCGCGGCGCCTCGCGCGGCCATATCATGGCGCAGGCCAAGGCCAGCCTGGAGCGGCTGCAGATGGATCACATCGACCTCTACCAGATCCACGGCTTCGATCCGCTGACCCCGATCGCCGAGACGCTCGAGGCGCTCGATACGCTCGTGCGGCAGGGCCATGTGCGTTATATCGGCCTGTCGAACTGGGCGGCCTGGCAGATCGTCAAGGCGGTCGGCATCACCGAGGCGCGCAAGCTCGCGCCGATCCTGTCGCTGCAGGCCTATTACACGCTGGTCGGTCGCGACCTGGAACGCGAGATCGTGCCGATGCTGCAGGCCGAAGGCATCGGCCTGATGGTCTGGAGCCCGCTGGCGGGCGGGTTCCTGTCGGGCAAGTACAGCGACGGCACCACCGGGAACGACGGTCGCCGGGCGAGCTTCGACTTCCCGCCGGTCGATCTGGCGCGCGGCGATGCCGCCATCGCCGTGATGCGCGAGATCGCATCGGCCAAGGGCTGCACGGTGGCGCAAGTGGCGCTGGCCTGGCTTCTGCATCAGCCGGTGGTGACCAGCGTGATCGTCGGGGCCAAGCGGATCGACCAGCTGCAGGACAACATCCACTCGACCGAGGTGGCGCTGACGGCCGAGGACCTGGCGGCGCTCGACAGGGTGACGAGGCTCCCCGCCGAATATCCGGGCTGGATGCTGGAACGCCAGTCGCAATACCGCGCGCCGTTCGCTTCGCAGAAGGGCTGAGATCCCGGCGTCGCCCCGCCCGTACCTATGGGCGGGGCGACGACGCCGGTGCCGGGCGGCGTTCGAACGGTTGAGACTATGCTCGAATCTGATATGATCGAGCATGAAGGAGATGTCGCCATGCCCAATGTCCATCTGACGGAACCGATGCGGGATTATGTCGAGGGCCAGATCAGGTCCGGTGCCTATGCCAACCTCAGCGAGGTCGTGCGCGCTGGGATTCGCCTGCTGATGGAGAAGGACGGCGCAAGACAGTTCTATGCGCTGAAGGCGGAACTTGAGGAAGCTGCCGCCGCAGCCGAGGCGGGGGGCTTCGCGGAGTTCGACGCCCGTGCCTTCGAGCCGGACGCCTTCCGAGGCTGACCCGCTGAACGGTGATCAGGTTATCCGACCTTGCCCGGCAGGATCTGGAGGAGATCCGCCGATATACGGTCGAACAGTGGGGCAGGGAGCAATGGCTGCGCTATTATCGGGGTCTCGCTTCCGCATTCGAGCGGATTGAGCAGGCGCCGCTCTCGGGCCGGCCGCGAGATCTGTTCCTGCCGGGGATGCGTTCGCTCAGTTACGGAAAGCACATCATCTTCTACGCGCCGATCAAGGCCGCAGGAGACGCGGTCGTCGTGCTGCGGATACTGCATCAGAGGCGGCATCTTCCTGCGCTGGTCTATTATGAAGACATTGAATGAAATCGGCTTCGGGAGCTTTTTCGTGCTGCGGGACGCCTCTGGACCGGGAAGTGCCAGCCACACTTGAAAGCCCGACAGGAACTGGATATTCTGTTTTTATACATGTACTTACATGTACTTACAGGGAGTGTTGGTCTCGGTAGTTGCGAGTCCGCGTAACGATGTCTTCGTCGTTCCGGCCGCGTGGGGCGGTGCTGTGCCAGCGCGCGGCACGGCTTGCGCTCCGTTGCACGCGGCTGGGCCGAACGTTGTCGATGCAGGCCCTACAGGGCG
Source organism: Paracoccus sp. FO-3 (assembly GCF_006386455.1). NCBI lineage: Bacteria > Pseudomonadati > Pseudomonadota > Alphaproteobacteria > Rhodobacterales > Paracoccaceae > Paracoccus > Paracoccus sp. FO-3. The sequence goes on from NZ_VCBQ01000006.1 coordinate 17,762, forward strand.
AGGGGTTGAAAAGCCTTCCCGTGCTGCCGCCGTCAGGAACGGCTTGTCCAGCGTCGGATCGGCAACCGCCTTGCGCAGCCGGTTCTTCTTCTGGAGGTCCTTCCACTGGCGCGGCCGGTCCCGGCTCATGCCGCCGAGCTGCAATAGGTCAGCGCGGAAACGCCGATCTGGCGCCATCGTCCTGCCCTGGCCGCGCAGCACTTCAACCCGCCGCAACTTCGGCTTGTGCCGCTTCCGTGCCATTGCGCCCCGTGCTTCATGGCCGGAACCATCTTTCAGGATGGACCCGTTCAAGGGAGGTGGATCGGTCGCGGACGATTGCATCCCTGCTCCGGGCGCGTTAGTTGCAATGACTACCAGTCGCCATTGCCCGCATTGGAGGGACGATCCCGTGGATATCGCAAACCCGCTTCAGACCCTTATTGCTGACCTGCAGGGCCTGCATTTCAGCGACTACGAATCCCGTGCCTATCTGGGGTTGCTGAAGATCCAGCCCGCGACCGCCTATGAGGTGGCCAAGGAAGCGGGGCTCCCCAAGGCGAATGCCTATTCGGTGCTGGAAAGCCTGGTTCGGAAGGAGGCGGTGCAGCCGGTTTCCGAAAGCCCGGTCCGCTATACCGCGACGCCGCCGGACGTGCTGCTGTCGGCCATCGTCGAGACGACCGAGCGGCGCGCGGCCCGGATCAAGGAAGGGATCAGCAAGCTCGGCAATGTGCCGCAGCAGGAATATGTCTGGTCGATGACCGGGGCGCATGCCATCAACTCGCGTATCTCGCAGATGATCGACGCCTCGACCACGCATCTCTGGATCAAGGGGTCGGAGGACAATCTCGAGGGGCATCTCGACCAGCTCGAGGCGGCCGCGCGGCGCGGGGTGGACGTGCTGATCGTGCTGTTCGGCACCAAGGTCGAGCAGTTCTCCTGCGGGGGCCGCATCACGGTCATGCTGCACGAGGGCAACGGAATTCCGGTGGCGATGGCCCCCTATCTGATCAGCATCACCCGCGATTTCGAGGAGGCGCTGGTGGCCGAGTTCGGCAGCCAGCCGCACGGTTCCTATACGCGCAACAAGCCCCTGGTGAACATCTTCGACAGCCTGATCCGGCACGAGATCTATTTTTGCGAGATCTTCGCCATCTTCGGCGACGAGATCCAGAACCGCTTCGGCCCGGCCCTGTTCGAGCTGCGGCAGAAATACCTTCCCCCTCCGCAGGTCGAGACGCTTCGCAAGCTGATCGGCGTTGGGGACGACGCGAACCCCTGAGGCCCGCGCCGCATTGGATCGCGACGCCGGGTGCCCGCCGTTACCCGCAAGCGCCGCGCATGGCGGATGACCGGCGGTTGTCCTGTCCGTTGCGCGGCGGCCCTGGCGGATTTCCTGCAGGCCGATCCGCTGTCCGGCATGCCGGCGGAGGGCGGGGGCCGCGGCCAGCGGTCCCGCCCCTGGTGCTATTGCAGCAGGCCCAGATCCGTAAGCGAGGCCCTGAGCCGGTCGCGCTCGGCCGCAAGGAAGGTCATCGTCTCGTCGTGGCCCTTGACGTTTTCGGTCCAGTAATTCTCCGCGACTTCCTTTTTCCAGGCGTCGGTCGCGGCCATCTTCTGCAAGGCATCCTCCCAGAAGGCGATCTGCTCGGGCTCCATGCCTTGCGGGCCGATCACGCCGCGGAACGGGCCATAGACCACGTCATAGCCGAGTTCGGTCCATGTCGGCACATCCGACAGCGCCCCGCCCAGCCGCTCGGGCGCGCTGACCGCCAGGCATTTCACGTCGCCCGACCGGACATATTCCGCAAAGCTCGCGGCGGGGGCGATGGAAAAGTCGATATGCCGGCCAAGAAGCGCCGTCACCGCCTCGGACGCGCCCTTGAAGATCACGGTCTTGGGTTTCATCACGTCGAAGCCCACCGCCCCGGCAAGCTGCGCGAAGGCCACGTGGTTGTGGTTGCCCGGCGTGGTGGCGAAGCCGAAGCGGATCGCCTCGGGTTTTTCCTTCAGCGCCGCGACCAGATCCGCGGCGGTTTCCAGGTCGCTGTCGGCATGGACGGCAAAGCAGAGATATTCCGAAACCAGCGTCGCGATGGGGGTCAGGGCCTCGAAGGTCATGGGCGAGGTGCCCCGCAGCTCGTCGGTCAGGATGTTGGGCGAGGTGATCGAGATATAGTGCATGTCGCCCGGATGCCGGTTCATCGAGGCAAGGCCGACCGCCCCGCCGGCGCCGGGCTGGTTGATGACGTTGATCGGCTGGCCGACGATGCCGTCCTCCAGCACGCGCTCGATCGCTCGGGCGGTGCGGTCGAAGCCGCCGCCGGGCGAGGCGCCCACGATGATCTCGATCACGCGGGTCGGCTCGGCAGCCTGTGCGGCGGCGGCGCCTGCGGCCACGGCCAGGGCCATTGCAACGATGCGGCTGAATGCAGCCATGGTGTCCTCCTATTGGGTTTGCGGTCTTTTTTCCTTTTTCGCCGCGCGCCGAAGCGCACGGTTCCGCGGGCTCATCAGCCGGGTGGCGGGCAGGATCGCCGCCAGCAGCACAAGAAGCGCGCTGAGGCCAAGGAACACCGCCGCGATGCCGCTGGGCACCAGCCCGGCCGGATCGCCGTCCGACAGGGAAAGCGCCTGGCGCAGCGACTGTTCCAGGCCGCCGCCCAGGGCGACCGCCAGCACCAGAGGGGCCAGCGGCACCTGCGCGCTGCGCAGCAGGAAGCCGATGACGCCGAAGACCAGCGCCACCTGGATGTCGAAGACGTTGTTGTTCAGCGAATAGGCCCCGGTGACGGCCAGCAGCAGGATGATCGCGTTGAGCGGCGCGCCGGGCATCATCAGCATCCGCACGAAGACGCCGATGAAGGGAATGTTGAGGATCACGAGCACCACGTTCGCGACATAGAGGCTGCCGATGATGCCCCAGACCAGGTCGGGATTTTCGGTGAAGAGATGCGGGCCCGGCTGGATGCCGAAGATCATCAGCGCCCCCAGCAGGATCGCCGTCGCCGACGATCCGGGCAGGCCCAGGGTGAAAAGCGGGATCAGCGCGCCGCCGACGCTGGCATTGTTGGCGGCCTCGGGGCCGGCCACGCCCTCGATCGCGCCCTTGCCGAATTCTTCGGGGTGGCGGCTCGACCGGCGCTCGGCGGCATAGGAAAGAAGCGTCGCCACCGCCCCGCCCGCGCCCGGCACGACCCCCACCATGAAGCCGATGACCGAGCCGCGAAGGAAGGAAAAGCGGCAGCGCTTCCATTCGGAGGGCTCCATCCACAGCCGTCCGACCGTCTCGACCTTGCCCCAGCGCCGGGCCATGATCTCCTGGATGTTGGTAAAGACCTCGGAGATGCCGAACAGGCCGATGATGACCGCGATGAGGCTGATCCCGTCGAAAAGGTTCGGCGAGTTCATGGTAAAGCGCGCCGCGCCGCTTTGCAGGTCGATGCCGACGGTGGCGATCATCAGGCCGATCACGATGGCCATGAGCCCCTTGACGGCCGCGCCCTGCATCAGCGTGGCGGTCGCGATCAGCGCAAAGGTCATCAGCGCGAAATATTCCGCAGGCCCGAAGCGCAGGGCGAAGCGCGCGATGGGCTCGGCCAGGAAGGTAAGCCCGACAAGCCCGACGCTTCCCCCGATGAACGAGGCGACGGCGGCGCAGAAAAGCGCGGCACCCCCGCGCCCGCGCCGCGCCATCGGGTTGCCGTCGAGCATGGTGATGACCGACGAGACGTCGCCCGGCGTGTTGAGCAGGATCGACGAGATCGAGCCCCCGTACATCGAGCCGAAATAGATGCCGCAAAGCATGATCATGCCGCCCGTCGGGTCGAGCCCGTAGGTCAGCGGCAGCAGCAGCGCGATGCCGGTCGAGGGGCCGAGGCCGGGCAGCATCCCGATCCAGGTGCCCACGAACGCCCCGATCAGGACATAGACGAAGTTCCAGCCGGAAAAAGCGGTGGCGATGCCCGTGGCAAGAAAGGCGACGGTGTCCATCAGAAGATCCTCCCCAGCATGGTCGGCGGGAAATAGGTCTGCAGAAGCACCGTGAAGACGACATAGAACAGCAGGGTCAGGCCCGCCGCGTATAGCAGCGCAAGGCGCAGCGGCTCGCGCAGCGTCAGCAGGAAGCCCAGGAACAGCAGGAAGCTTGTCGCCGCATAGCCGACGACCGGCAAGAGCAGGATGAAGCCCAGGACCAGCGCCGCGCAGATCGCGATGGCGACAAGGGTCGCAAGCGGCGTGGCCGGCGCCTGCCGGGCCGAGGGCTGCACCAGCGTGATGATCGAGAACAGGATCAGCAGCGCGCCGAGGATCTGCGGAAAGGCCCGCGGTCCCAGCGGGTCGCCGAAACTGCCCTGCGCAATGCCGAGGGAAGCCGAGAGATAGAGCCCGGCCACGGCGATGCAGATCAGGGCAACCACCCTGTCGATGCCAAGAACATGTCTCATGGTCTTCTCCCTTCGTCCTGCGCCGCCAGGGGCTCGGCCAGGAAGGCGATGTGCCGGTCCCAGCCGCTGTCCTGGTCGGGGCAATCGATGCGATAATGGGCGCCGCGGGATTCCGTCCGCGTGCCGCTTGCCTGGAGGATCAGGCGCGAAAGCACATACATGGCGTCGAGCGAGAAGCCCTCGACCGGGCCCGCCCCGGCCAGCGCCGCCTCGACCAGGGGGGCGAGGGCGGCGTGGCGGGCCAGCGCCCGCTCGACCGCGGCGCCGGTCCGCTCGATCCCCGCCCCTTCGACGAGGATCGCCCGGATCTCGGCCTTCAGCGCCGCGTGGTCCCTTGCGGCTGCAGCCCCGCCCGGCAGCCGGATGCCGATCATGTCGGACCGGGGCCGGCCGTTCGGGCGCCGCGGATCCTCGGCGATCAGGCAACGCACCATCCGCGGCGGAAAGTCGAAGCGCAAGGGCCGCGGGCCGGCCGTCCGGGCATGGTCCGCCGCGCTGCGGCCGGCGCGGATGCCAAAGACCGCGGCCTCGGTCAGCCCGTTGCTGTTCAGCCGCGTCGCGCCGTGAAGGCCGGCGGTGATCTCGCCCGCCGCGAAAAGCCCCGGCACGGCGGTGCGCCCGTCGATGTCGGCCACGACGCCGCCCATGGCGAAATGCACATCGGGCGCCACCTCGACGCGCTCGCGATAGGGGTCGATGCCGACCTTCGCGATCGCCCGCAGGAAGCGGCCGGAAACCTGCGCCACCGCCTCGCGGTCGGTTTCGGAAATATCCACCCAGACGGCGCCGTGTTCCGTGCCGCGCCCCTCGCTCACCTCGCGGAAAATCGCCCGCGAAAGCACGTCGCGGGTCGCCGCCTCCATCCGCTCGGGGTCGTATCGGTGCATGAACCGCTCGCCCCTGGCATTCAGCAGCTTGACGCCGGGCTGCGCCATCAGCCCGCCGCCCGTGCTGGTGCCCCGCACCTGCGGCGGCCAGGCAAGCGAGGTGGGGGTGAACTGCACGAATTCCAGGTCGGTCAGCACCGCCCCGGCCTTCAGCGCCAGGTAATAGCCGCTGCCGTCCGCCAGGTCGTGGTTGCTGGTGACTGGAAAGATCCGTCCCATGCCGCCGCAGGCCAGCAGCACCGCCCCCGCCTCGATCGCAAGCCAGCCGTCGGGACCATGGCAGAGCAGCCCCGCCGCCGCCCCCTCGGCGTCCTTCAGCACTTCGATGGCGGTGGTATGGCCGACAAGCCTTATCCCCGCCTCGGCCGCGCGCTCGATAAGCGTCGTCATCAGCCCGACCGCCCCCCCGCCCTCGCAGCGGACCGAGCGCGCGCGGGAATGTCCGGGGGCGGGGTAAAGGGCAAGGTCGCCGTCCTTCCGGTGGAAGGCCACGCCGAGCGACTCGAGCTTGCGGATCGCGGGCCCGGCCTCGGCTACGAAGGTCCGGGCAATATCGTCGAAGGCAAGGCCGCGGGCGGTCCGGCGGATGTCTTGCAAATGCAGTTCGGGCGTATCCTCGGGGTCCACGCCCGTCACCGCCGCAAGGCCGCCGCTCGCAAGCCAGCTGTTGGCGGACTTGCCGATCTCACCCTGGGCGACCAGCGTCACGGTCGCGCCGGTTTCGCGTGCGGTAATGGCGGCAAGCAGCCCTGCAAGGCCCGAGCCCACCACCACGACGTCGGCGCTTGCACGCGCCGCTTCGGTTATCACCACGTTTTCCTCCCCGATCTTTGGCCGGCCTCCCCGCCGGCGCTTGGTTGTCGCGCCTAAACCTCCAGTCCTGCGCGCAGTTCCTCGATCCTTGCGCGCGGGGCGAACAGGTCGCCCGCCATCAGCAGCCGCGCCGTTCGCTCGACCGCGGCGCTTTCGATGCGCCAGCCGTCCGCGGTCCGCGCCACCTGGGCCGAGACGGTCAGCACGCCCGCCGGATGGCCAAGCCGGGTCCGGTCGTCCCCGGCGCGGCACAGTTCCTGGACGATGCTTCCCGGCAGGCGGCTGGCCACCGCCGAGCAGACCGCCCCGGTCACGGCAAGCGTGTTGTGCGGCTTCTGCATGGCCAGTTGCCGGACGCAGACATCCATACTTTCGGCGCTCACCGGGCCATCCTGCGCGGCATAATCCTGCGGCGGGCCGACCATGATGACGCGCGGAATGTTGGGCGAGCGAAGCGTCGCCTCTTCGGGCCGGTCCACGAGGCCAAGGACGGTCGCCGCCCAGCCCCTGATCGCCTCCAGATCGGCCATCAGGGCGGGATTGGCGCTGATCTCGGCGGGGCTTTCGGCACCCGTCGCCCCCAGCGCCCTGGCCGGGACGAAGACGAAGGGCGTCGCCGCATCCACGAAAGACACCGGCACCTCGCGTTCGCCCAGCCGGACCATGTCGCGGACCGATCCGGTGGGCAGCAGCCTTCCGCTGACCGCGCCCGCGCAATCGCCGAAATCAAGCGCGATGGCCGAGCCGGTGCCGGGCACGCCCGGTATGCGCGCCTCTCCCTCGATGCAGGGGCGGCCCTTTTCGACGCGAAAGCGCGCGGTGACGACCTGGCCCGTGTTCGTGGTGTGGATCCGCACCGACATCTCGGGCTCCCGCGGGGCGATCATGCCGCGCAATACCGCGAAGGGGCCGACCGCGGCCAGCATGTTGCCGCAATTGCCGCCCGCGCTGACCATCGGCCGGTCGATGCCCACTTGCAGGAAGGTATAGTCGAGGTCCGCGTCGGGGCGGGCCGAGCGGCCGACGACCGCCGCCTTGCTGGTCAGCGGGTCGGCGCCGCCGATTCCGTCGATCTGCCGACGGTCGGGCGAGCCGTAGCAGGCCAGCAGGAGCGCGTCGCGCTCCTGCCGGTCCGCAGGAAGATCTTCTTGCAGGAAGAAGGCCCCCCGGCTCGATCCGCCCCGCATGAAAAGGGCGCGGACCGAGACCTGTTGCGGATCGCTTATCGCGCCCGCCGCTTCTTGTGCGGAAACCTGGGGCATGGCCGCCTCAGGCTGCCCGCAGCGCGGGCTTGCGGTCGGGCGCGACCGTAAGCGCGGGTATGACGCCCGCATCGTTTTCGGTCTCCAGCGCCATCAGGCGGCGGCTGATGTCCGCGATCCTGTCCTCGTCCAGCACCAGCCCGGCGGTGGTCAGGAACTTGCGCTCCAGCTCCTCCGCGGTCAGCGGGTTGGTGGGCTCGCCGCGCGGCTCGTCGCTGCGGTGGACAAGGCTGCGCCCGTCCTGCAGCCCCAGCGTCACCACCGCCTGCCGGCCGCCTACGCCGAAGTCCGGCTCGGCCTCCAGCACCACCCTGGCCGCGAGGTCGTGGATCGATTGGTCGGCATAGCCGTCCCAATAGTCGCGCAGCCCGTTTCCGCCCCGCGCCAGCGCCAGCGCCACGCCGAACTGGGTGCTGCCCATCGCCGCGTTCAGGCTGGGGCAGGGGAACTTAGACGCCTGCCGGATGGCAAGGCCGCTCATCTTCACCGTGATCGTGTCGATCTCGTCCAGCGTGATCCCCTCGTCATGGAAAAGCTGCGCGAGGTCGATCGGGCCATGCGCATAGCGGCAGGCGGCATGGGGCTTGAAGCCCACCTCCATGATCGCGAACTCGGTGCCGAACCCGTCGAGCAGGTCCGAGGCGCGGACGCTGTCGGTGAAGGCGTTGAGGAAGCCCTCCTTCGATTCCAGCGCCTTTTTCGGGCCCGTGAAGCCGCGGCGCGCCATGACCCCGGCCAGCACGCCGTTGAAGGCGCCCTTGCCGGGACCAAAGGGCTTGGCCATGCAGGGATCGTCCAGATAGGACTGGATGCCGCTCGACTGCATCGCGGCCAGGCCGATGGCATTGGCGATGCCTTCCTCGTCGCAGCCCAGGAGGCGGGCGGTGATGACGGCCGCACCCATCAGCGAAACGGTCGAGGTGGTGTGATAGCCGCGATGGCGGTGGCCGGGGTTGATCGCCTTGGCGACCCGGATCGCGATCTCGTAGCCCGCGACGACCGCGGCGACCAGATCCTCGCCCTTCGCGTGGCTGACCTCGGCCGCGGCAAAGGCCGCGGGGATAAGCACCGATCCGGCCTTGATCAGGCCCGAGCCATGCGCGTCGTCGAGTTCCACCCCGTGCCCCATCGCGCCGTTGCAAAAGGCGGCCAGCGGCGCCGGCACCTTGTCGCCATAGCCGACGATCGTGCTTTCGGGCTTGCCGCCCCATTCCTGCACGAGCTGCGTGATGGCGATCGCCGCCTCGCTGATGGCCGAGGCGGCGATCTGGTTGCCGACGCCATCGCGGATGATGAGCTTGGCCTTCTGCTGCACCGGGGCCGGCAGGTCTTGATAGCGCAGGTTCGCGGCCAGCTTCGCAAAGCGGCGCGTCAGGCCCTGGAGATCGGCTGTATCGCGGATGTGTTCGTTCATCGGCTCTTCCTTCGATTGAGTGTCTGGCAGGTGAGGGATGTGGTAGTTTCTAGCGCTGCGGCTATTGGTGGTATGTATAGCTACTACCATTTGCACCGACCTGTCAACGACGAGCAGCCGTTTTGCCGATCATGGGTCAAGGATTTGAAAAAACTTGGTTTCCAAGCGGCCAGTTCCAGCCCGTATCCGGGTTGCCGAACATTCTTGCGCTTTTAGGTGGTAGTAACTACAACCATTAAAGGGAATCAGGAGGCCCCATGTGCGACCGTTCCATCCTCGGGCCCTTGCCGGGGGCTGGTCCCGGCGGACCATGGCGCGGTCGCGGGGGCACGGGCTTGGGGAATATCGCAAGATGCAACATCAGATGCCGGGCGAGGCCGCGACTTCGGCGGAGGGGGTGACGCCGCTCAAGCTGTTCCTCGGCTTCGCCTCCATCGGCTTCGTGGGCTTCGGGGGCGTGATGCCCTGGGTGCGATGGCTGGTGGTGGACCGCAAGAGCTGGTGCAGCGCCGAGGAGTTCGACAATCTCTTCGCCTTGGCGAGCTTCCTGCCGGGCGGCAACGTGCTGGGCGTGTCGGTGATGGTGGGCGGACGGCTTGCCGGGCGGCGAGGCTCGCTTGCGGCGGTGCTGGGGCTCGTGGCGCCGCCGGCCGTGCTTGTCTGCCTCATGGCCGAACTCTATCGCCGGCACCAGCATCTCGAGGCGGTGCAGGGCATGATCGGCGCGCTGGCCTCGGCGGCGGCCGGGCTGATCGTGGCCATGGGGCTGCGCATGGTCTGGCCGATGCGGCGCAGCCCGCGGGCCCTGGCCATCGTCCTGGTGGTCGTGGTCGCGGCCGGGCTCCTGCGGCTGCCGCTGGTCTGGATCCTCCTTACGATCCTGCCGGCCAGCCTGCTTGCCGCCCGCCTGGTCGCAAGGTGACGGCCGATGGAGAATCCCGTCGCCCTGCTGACGCTGAAGATCCTTTTCCTTTCCTGCATCGCGGTCGGGGGCTTCATCGCGACAGTGCCGGAACTGAACCGCTTTGCCGTGCAGGTGCAGGGCTGGATGAGCGACGGGACATTCGCCACGCTCTTTGCCCTGTCCCAAGCCTCGCCCGGCCCCAACCTGATCATCGCGACCCTTGTCGGATGGGAGGTCGCGGGCTTTGCGGGCGCCGTGCTGGCCACGGCCGCGACCTGCCTGCCGACGCTGGTGATCGCCTATCAGGCGATGCGTTTGCGCGCCCATCACGGCCGTGCCCGCTGGTTCTTGCTGGTGGAGCGGGCGATCCTTCCGATCGCGGTCGGGCTGATCCTTGCCACCGCGATCCTGCTGACCGCCTCGGCTTCGGGTGCCGCGCCGCCGAAGCTGGCGTTGACCGCGCTGACGGCGGTCTTCCTGCTGGCCACCCGCCGCAGCCCGCTGGTCCCCCTGGCGATAGCCGCGGTGCTGGGCGGCGCGGGGTGGGTCTGACGGGGCCCGGCACCGCGCCGCCGCGCCGGCGGGGCAGGGGGCGCGGCCCTACTGGCCGCGTTCGCCCTTCATGGCGCGGTCGACCTCGGCCGAAAGGATCTCGGTGACCTCCTGCCGATAGCGCCCGAGCCGCTGGTCCAGCGGGTCGCGCGGATGGGGCAGGTCGATCCTGACATCGGCCACGATCCGCGAGGGCCGCGCGCCAAGGATCAGCACCCGGTCGGCCATCAGCGTCGCCTCCTGCACCGAATGGGTCACCATAAGGATGGTCTTGCTGGCCGCGATCCACAGATCCTGCAAGTCCTTCATGACATAGTTCTTCGTCTGCACGTCCAGCGCCCCGAAAGGCTCGTCGAGCAGCAGGATGTCGGGCTCGCAGGTCAGCGCGCGAGCGATCGCCACCCGTTGCTTCATGCCACCCGAAAGCGTGGCGGGATAGGCATTCTCGAACCCGCCGAGGCCGGTGAGGCGGATCCATTTCCGCGCCCGCTCCTCGGCCTCGGCCCGCGGCAGGCCGGCGATCTCGGGGCCCAGCGTGATGTTGCGCAGGACCGTGCGCCAGGGGAACAGCACGAATTCCTGGAACACGATGCCCCGGTCGGGCCCCGGCTTCACGATGGGCTTGCCGTCCACCTTCAGCACGCCCGAGGTGGTCTTCAGAAAGCCCGCGATCGCATAGAGCAGCGTGGACTTGCCGCAGCCCGAGGGGCCGATGATCGACACGAATTCGCGTTCGCGGACCACCGTGGTGAAATCCTCGACGGCGACGATGCTGCCAAAGCGGATGCCGGCGCCCTCGGCGGTGATTTTCGGCTTTGGGGCCAAGGTCGCGGTTTCGCCCACCGGATCGGACAGGATTTTCTCAACGTTCGACATTGACGCCCCATTTTTCAATCGTTCGCTTTTCCAGGGCGCCGATGACGCCCCGCTCGATCAAAAGCCCCATGACCGAGATCGTCAGGATCCCGCCGTAGATGCTTTTCATGTCCATGTATTCCTGCGCGTCGTAGATCATGAAGCCGAGCCCGTGAGAGCTGGCAGCCAGCATCTCGGCCGCGATCAGGGCGCGCCAGGCATAGCCCACACCCAGCTTCAGCCCGGTGATGAGATAGGGCAGGATGCCGGGCAGGACGACATAGCGCAAAGTCTGGAGGCGCGAGGCGCCCATGGAGGCCGCGACCCAGTAGACCTTGCGCGTCATCATCTCGATGCCGGTGACGACGTTGTAGATGATCTCGAAGCTGGCCGCGATGAAGACCACCGTGATCGTGGTGCGGTTGTCGATGCCGAAGACCAGCAGCAGCACGGGCGTCCAGGCCAGGGTCGGGATCGGCATCAGCGCGCTGATGATCGGCTTGAAGACCGCCCGGCCCCAGCCGGTCAGGCCGATGGCAAGGCCGATGATCGTGCCCAGCACGAGCGCAAGTCCCACCCCGGCGAGCAGCCGGTAGAGGCTCAGCGCGATGTCGAGCAGGATGCCATAGGGCGGATCGCCGTTCGGCCCCGCCGAGATCCAGAGCGCTGCGAAGATCGCGCTGGGCGGCGGGAAAAGGAAGGCGCTGATCGCGCCCGTGCGGGCCGCAATCTCCCACAGGCCGAAGAGAACCCCCAGCGACACCACCGGCCGGATCAGCTTCATGGGGGGCAACGGCAGGCGCCGGCGCGGAATCTCGGCGGTGTCCAGGGTCATTGGCGGCCTCCGGTCTGGGCGTCGCGGGCATACCAGCGATGGATGGTGGCGTGTTCCAGCGTGCCGAACAGGACATGCTCGATCAGCATGCCGATCGCGGCCAGGCAGACGACGCCCACGAACATGGTGCTGACGTCCATGTAGGAGCGGGCGGCAAAGATCATGTAGCCCAGCCCGCTGGTCAGCGCGGCAAGCATCTCGGCCGCGACCAGCGTCCGCCAGGAATGGGCCATGCCCAGCTTGAAGCCGGTGATGAGCGCGGGCAGGGACGAGGGGATCAGCACGCGGCGCAGGACGTCAAGACCGCTGCCGCCCATCGAGCGGACGACCCAGACGGGCTGCCTTCCGCAGGCGCGCACGCCCTGCATGGTGCTGTAGAGCACCGGAAACACCGCGCCGAGGAAGCAGACGACCACGATGGTCAGATCGCCCGGCCCGAACAGCACCAGCAGGATCGGCGTCCAGGCGACGGCCGGCAGCGGCAGCATCAGGCTCAGGATCGGGCTGACCCAGAGCTGTGCCTCCTCGCTCAGCCCGAGCAGGAAGCCCAGCGGCACGCCCACCGCCACCGCCAGGGCGAAGGCGACGAGCGCGCGCCTGAGGCTTGCCAGGATATGACCCAAGAGGACCGCGCGCTCTCCCGTCAGACCGAGCAGTTCGACCGCGCGGGCAAGGATGGTGCTGGGCGCAGGCAGGATGCCCGCCTGGGCAAGGCCGGTGCGCACCGCCAGTTCCCAGACCAGCAGCAGGCCCAGGATTGGCAGCAGGAACCGTATCACGCGCAGGGCGCGATCCAGGATTTGGAAGCCGATGGGCATGGGTCTGTCCTCTCCGGGGACGGGTCAGTGGGTGGCGGAGCGGGTCAGTTCGACCGCCTGCTCGTAAAGATCCTGCCGCACGAACGAGCCGAAGTCGGGCACCTCGGGGATCTTGCCCGCCGCCTTCATCGCCTCGGCGACCGGAATGAGTTCGGCCACCATCTCGTCGGTCACGGCGCGATCCACGCTGATCCGGGTGAAGGCCGTCTCGAGCGCCGCGGCCGGCACCGCGATCCCGCCCTTCGCGATCTGTTCGGCGGCGAGTTTCCCGGCCTCGGCCGGATCGGCCTCGATGAAGCGCGCCGCGTCGATGGTCGAGGCCAGGAACTTGACGATGGTCTCGGGATTGGCGTCGGTGAAGCTGCGGCTGGCGAGCAGGAAGTTCGGGCTTTCGTTCACGCCCTTGAGAGAGACGAGCCGCTTGACGTTGCCCATCTCCTCGGCGATGGCCACGAAGGGTTCCCACATCACCGCGCCGTCCACGAGCTTTTGCTCGACCGCGGCGCGCAGGTCGTCGATCTTCATGTTGACGATCTGGAAGTCCGCCTCGCTCATCCCCTGCTGCTGGAGATAGACGAGGAACGTGCCGTAGGTTCCGGTTCCCGTGACGACGCCGAGCTTGCGGCCCTTGAGATCCTGGATGCTGCCGATGTCGGAATCGGCCCGCACCACCACGCTGTAGCGGTCGCCGCCCGATTGCTGGGTGCCTATGATGTAGAAGCTTTCGGGCTGCTGGGCCGCAAGCGTCACCAGCCGCCCCGAGCCGCCATTCGCCACGGCGACCCGGCCGGCGAGGAAGGCTTTCAGCATGTCCCCGCCCGAGGAGAACTGCGTGGCCTTGACCTCGAGCCCATAGGGCTGGCCCCAGTCGCGGGCGATATAGACCTCGTCGGGCGGCACCTGCTGGACGCCGACCTCCAGCGTCTCGGCCTGTGCCGTTCCGGCGCCCCCCGCCGCGAGGCAGGCCAGCATAAGCCCGCCCAGCATCCGCCGGATGCGGTGCAATCCGTCTTTCGCATTTCCCATGATCTCTCCTCCCGTTTTTATGTCTCGCAGCCCGCCCCTCGTCAGGCGGCCTGCAGGCTCAGCGCATGTTGGCCGGCATGCTCTCCCGCCAGCTTGCCGAAGACCGCCCCCGAGGTGAGGCCGGTGCCGCCCGGATAGTTGTGATAGAAGATGCCGCCCACCATCTCGCCGGCGGAATAGAGGCCGGGGATCGGCCTTCCGGCCCGGTCCATCACCTCGCCCCGCTCGGAAACCTTGACACCGCCGAAGGTGAAGGTCACGCCGCATGTGACGGCATAGGCCTCGAAGGGGGCCTGGTCGATGGTGTTGGCCCAGTTGGATTTCGGCACGGCCAGCCCGTCCGTCCCGCGCCCGTCCTTGACCGTGGGATTGAACGGGACCGAGGTGCGGACCGCCGCATTGTAGGCGCGCACCGTTTCGAGAAAGCGGCGCGGATCGACACCGTCGAGCTTCCCGGCCAGTTCCTCGATCGAGTTGGCAGTCACCTTGGTCACTTCGCGGATCCGGTATTCGTCGCGCAGCATCGGCACCACCTTCGCGTCGAATACCTGCCAGGCGAACATGCCGGGCTGGCGCAAGACCTCGTGCCCGTATTTCGCATAGGTGTAGTTGCGGAAGTCCGCCCCCTCGTCCACGAACCGCTCGCCATTCGCGTTCACCATGATGCCGAAGGGATAGCTGTGCTTCTGGTAGTTGTCCCCGACGGCTAGGTCGCCGTAGGGGGGCGCGTCGCGGTCCCAGCCCACGGCATGGGCGCCCGACCAGTGGCCGCAGGGCATGGCCCCGGCCTCCAGCGCCATCCTGATGCCGTCGCCCATGTTGAAGCGGGTGCCGCGGACCTTGGCCAGATCCCAGTCCGGCCCAAGGTAGCGGGCGCGCATCTCGGCATTGCTTTCGAAGCCGCCGCAGGCCAGCACGACCGAGCGCGCCCGGATCGACCGCCGCCCGGTCGCCGTGCGCACCACGACACCCTTCACCCCGCCGTCGTCGCGCACCAGGTCGACGGCCGGCGTGGAATAGCGGATCTCGATCCCGCCCTTGCGGCAGGCCGCGTGCAGCATCTCGACCAGCCCCGGACCGCCGCCCCAGACCTCGCAGGCCAGCCCGCCCCAGAAGCGGAACCTTCCGTCCACCTTGAACGCCTGCCGCCCGAAGCTGAGCTGGAAGCGGACGCCCTGCTCGCGCATCCAGCGCAGCGTGGGCAAGCTGTTGAGCACCAGGATCTCGACAAGTTCGGGGTCCGTGCGGAACTGGGTCATCCGAAACATGTCGTCGAAAAAGGCGCTGGCGCCGTAGCTGCCGAAATCGGTGATCGCCACCAGATCGTCGGGCACGTCGGGAACCAGCTGGCGCAGGTCGTCGATCCCGTCATAGACGACGCGCATCGCGCCGGCCGTATAGGTGGAATTGCCGCCGGCCTCGGCCTCGGGGGCGGCTTCCAGCATCAGCACGGTCCGGGCGCCGGCCTCGCGTGCGGCCAGCGCGGCACAAGAGGCGGCATTGCCCGCTCCGACCACGATCACGTCGAAATCGGGCGCTTTTTCGTCGTCGGGTGCCGGGTGCAGGGGCGGGGCATAGGTCATGCGGGGACTTCCTCTTCAGAGAACATCGAATAATCCACACCGCGCCCGATGCCGCGCCGCAGCCCCTCGAGCCGCAGTGCCTGCCCAGGGGCGATATTGGCAAGGCTGACATTGGCGCCGAACCGGCGGATCAGGTCGGCGTGCTGCGCGGGAAAGCGCAGCGGATCGGCTTCGATCAGGATGTCGGCGAACCACGGCTCGCGCGCAAGGCGGTCGAGGATGCCCGCATCGCTCCTGGTCGCCAGCTCGATCTCGGACTGCTCGACGATGACGTGATGCGCGCCCTTGTCGCGCACGGCGCCGATGATCCCGGCCAGGCGGTCGATATCCAGCGACTCGTCGGGCGTCTTGCGGCCGAATTCGTAGATCACGTCAAAGCCGCGGTCGCGGAACCAGCCGATCCAGCGGTCGCGCTCGGCCGGGTTGAGCCGGATGTAGTTTTCCGAGATCTCGAGCCCCTGGATGCCGAGCCCGCGGAGCAGGGGGACCAACGCCTCCACCTCGCCCTGGCGATGGGCCCATTCGAAGAGGATGCCGCCCGAGAAGGTCGCGACGCCGGCCGCGCCATAGGCCGCGACGATCCGGGCCAGCGGCTCCTGCGGCATGAGCAGGGCGTTCATCGCATAGATCTTGGCGAAGTCGATATAGGGTCCGGCGATCGCCAGCAGATCCTCGACGCCCTGCACCCCGGTCCAGCCTGCGCTGTCGGGGCCGAAATCGATCACGGCGGTCAGCCCGCCGCCCGGCCCGCCCATGTCGCGCGGAGGAAGGCTGAGCGTCATCGGCCGGCCCCGGCTTGCGGGTGGCCGGCGAGGCGGGATGGTCGGCCAAGGAGCAGCCAGGATCGCATGATTCCCTCCATGCTTTGAATAGTAGCTGTTGCTAATACTATATGCAGCCTTCTATTATCCCAACAAGAAAGATCCTTTTCTTGGCAATACCTTACCTGGAAGCGGCATGCCGTGCCGGAAGGAAGAAGTCCGCGCTACACGCCGTAAAACCAAGATTTCGAGGCTGCTTCGATAGTTTGCAGGGGTCCGTTCCCCCTTGGCCAGCCTGCCGCAGGCCGAGGGGCTGCTTGCCGGCTAACCGTGATGCGGGTTGGTTCCGCGACGCCCTGGAAAGGCGAGGGGATCAACCCACCGCCTGCCGCCGCCACGTGGCGGGATCTTGCGCTGCCGCGGACATCCTTCCGCCGTCGCCCCCTCTGCCGGATCGGCTGCGCCAAGCGCTCCTGGGGCGCGCAAAAACCATGATCGCATTACAGCAGTTGAGCAGCTTTGACATGAAAAATTGTCGACAGTCGCCATTTTTGGTTGCCGCATGGGTATTTTCGGCTTAGCTGGATCAAGAACACAACCATCGACGGGTAAGGAATGCGCACGTCTGTTCTTGCGCCTTGCGTTCTCATCATCGCGGGACTTGCGGGATGGACTGCCTCGGCGCTGAAGTTGCCGCTTGCCTGGGTGCTTGCGCCGATGCTGGTGGTGGCGCTTGCCTCGATGGCGGGCCTGCGGATGCCAGAGATCCGCATGGGGCGGAAAATCGGACAGCTGATCGTCGGCTCGGCCATCGGCCTGACCATGACGCCGCAAGCGGCAGGGATGCTGGTCGTATGGTCGCCTCTCATGGTGCTGACCGCCTTTGTCGCGATCGGCGTCACCGGGCTGCTGACGGTGCCCTTCGCCCGGCTGTCGGGGCAGGATACGGCTACCGCCTTTTTCTCGCTGACACCGGGGGGGCTTTCGGAAATGGCCCATGTCGGCGCAGCCGAAGGCGCAAGGACCGAGGTGGTCGCCTTGGCCCAGGCGGTGCGCGTCGCCGTTCTGGTGACGGTTCTGCCGCTTCTTCTGCGCAGTTTCGGTGAGGACGGCGGCCTTCTGTCGCAGGAAGGTCGTCTGGATCTGCCGGTATTCGTTTATGCGGGGGTGCTGCTGACCTGTCTTCTTTCGATCCGGCTGGTGCGCTATATCGGGGCCAACAATCCCTGGATGATCGGCGCGCTGCTGGCGGCGGCGCTTCTGGCCGGGTCGGGCTTGGTGTCGGGGCGCACGCCCTGGATGCCCTTTGCCCTTGGCCAGTATCTGATCGGCATTTCCATCGGCGCCCGGTTTGAACGCGAACGGATGAAAGGCATCCTGCGCATACTGGGCCTTGCCATGGCAATGGTGCTGGTCCTGTCGCTTGTGCTGGCGGGCTATGCCTGGCTGCTGTCGCGGATCAGCGGACAGGGGCTTTCCACGACGATCTTGCTGACCTCGCCGGGGGGAATGGCCGAAATGGCGCTGACTGCGACCGCTTTGCATCTGAATGTGATGCTGGTCACGGGCTTCCATTTCGTCCGGTCCTTTATCGTCAATGCCTATGTGTCGAACTTCTATCGCCTGTTCCTGCGGCTCGGGGTCTTCGGACATATGGAGCAGCTGCTGAGCAGGCTGGCGGGGGAGAAGCGCCGTTGATCGGCGCCGGTCATCTGAGGAGGAGAAGAAGGATGGAGACGAATGGCACCGCGGGCCGGATGCTGTCCGGGCAGGTCGCGCTGGTGACTGGCGGGGTGCGGCGCATCGGACGTTCGATCGCGCTCGCCCTTGCGGGTGCGGGGGCGGATGTGGTGATCAATGCCCGCAGCTCGGCCGAAGAGGCCGAGACGGTTTGCCGCGAGATCGAGGCCATGGGCGTGCGCGCGATGGCGCATCTGGCGGATGTGACGGATGAAGATCAGGTCGCGCGAATGCAGGGGGAGGTGCTGGAGCGCTTCGGCCGCCTGGACATCCTGGTCAACAATGCGGCAATCCGGCAAGAGGCGGCGCTGACCGAGATGAGCCTTGCCGAGTGGCGCGGCGTGCTTTCGGTGATCCTGGACGGGGCTTTCCTGACCAGCCGGGCGTTTCTTCCGGCGATGGCAGGGCAGGGTTATGGCCGGATCATCAATATCGGCGGGGTCAGTTCCCATACCGGCGCCAGCCGGCGTGCCCATGTCGCTGCGGCCAAGGCCGGGATCGAAGGCTTCACCCGTGCGCTTGCCGTGGAATTCGCGAATTGCGGCGTTACCGCGAATTGCGTGGTGCCCGGCAAGATCGGCGGCAAGCGTTCGGCCACCTCGGGCGAATCGTTCAGCCTGCATGGCCATGAAGCCCGCCCCATCGTCGGCCGCGAGGGGCGGCCGGAGGATGTCGCCGCCATGGTCCTGACGCTCTGCGGCCCCGCGGGAGGGTTCATCACCGGGCAGTCTCTGCACGTGAACGGCGGTTTGTTCTTGACATGAGCGAGCGTTCTCGCAATCTTGAAATTGTCGACAGGCGACAATCGACTATCGGGGCGCAGGGAGACGCCCAGGGAGGAAATATGAAGCATCATGGAATCCGGGGGCTGCTGGGTGCGGCCGCCGTCGCCGCATCTCTTGTGGCTGCACCGCCGGTGCTGGCGGACTATCCCGTCCAGACCGTCCGCCTGATCACCCATTCCAGCCCCGGCGGCGGAATGGATGTTTTCCTGCGCAAGATTGGCCAGCATCTCGGCCCGATCATGGGCGTTCATTTCGTCGTCGAGAGCGTGACCGGCAGCGGCGGCGCCGCGGCCATGGCCGCCGTGGCGAACGGGCCAAAGGACGGCAGCGTCTTCTATGGCTCGACGCCGACCCATATCATCACGTCGCTGCTCAGCAATCCGTCTGTGACCTATGAAGAGATGGAGCCGGTGGTCAATCTCTTCAACGATCCGCAGACGGTCTACGTGCTGACCGAAAGCCCTTATCAGACGCTGGGCGATGTCGTGGCCGCCGCAAAGGAAAACCCGTCCAGCATCGTGGTCTCGGTCTCCACCCCCGGTTCGCTCGACCGTCAGGTGATGGAGGAATTCCAGACCCTCACTGATAGCTCGATGATCGTGCTGACCCATGACGGCGGCGGCGATGCGATCCTCAGCGTGCTGAACGGCACCGCCCAGGTCGGCGTCAGCGAGATTGCGGAACTGCGCGGCCAGATCGAGGCGGGAAAGGTGCGCATCATCGCCACCTATACCGACGAGCGCGTGCCGGGAATCGGCGATGTGCCCACCGCCAAGGAGCAGGGCTATGACCTAGTGATCTCGAAGTTCCGCGGCATCGCGGGGGCGAAAGACCTGCCCCCCGAGGTGATCGCCGCCTGGGAGGAAGGCGTGGCAAAGCTGATGGAGGATCCCGAGTTCCGCGCCTGGTATGAGGCCGAGGGCCTGCAGAACGCCTATCAGACCCAGGCCGAGGCGGTTGCCGCGCGCGAGGCGTTCGTGACCTCGCTGCAGGCGTTCTTCGAAAAATTCGACATCAACTGACGGCGGAGGGGAACGACATGCGCAAGGCGACGCTGGCCGTATCGGCAGCCCTGTTCGTCCTGGCGGTGGCCTATTGGCTTGCGGCCGATGCCATTCCCGCAAGCCGTCTTGCGGGTCAGGTGGGGGCCGATGGCCTGCCGAAGCTGCTCGGCCTCGCGCTCGGGGTGCTCTCGCTGCTTCTGGCGGGGCAGACCCTGTTCGAGATGCGCCGCGCCGCCGCCGCAGGCGGGGGGGATGACCAGGACAAGGGCGAAGATCGGCTGCCGGGCTCGTGGCGCGAGCATCTGCGCGCGCTGGGCCTGATCGGGATCGGGGTGGGCTATCTCCTCGTGCTGCCCCATCTGGGCTACATGGTCTCGGCCGGATTGCTGTTGGCGGCGGTTGCGACCTATGCCGGGTTGAAGCCTTCGCCGGCCACCCTGCTTTTCGCGGCTGGCGGCGGCATCCTCTTCTATCTGATCTTCGTGAAGATCCTGCAGATTCCGCTGCCGGCGGGATTCTGGCCTGGGCTGCTGCGCTGAACGCAGCCCTCCTCTCCAGCGTGTGATCGGAAACGTATAATGGATGGACTGACTTACGCATTGACCGCCGTGACCACGCCCTCGACGGTGCTGGCGGCGGCGGGGGGCGTGCTCTGGGGAATTCTCGGAGGGGCCCTGCCGGGGCTTTCGCCATCGATCGCGATGGCGCTTTTGCTGCCCTTCACCTTCGACATGTCGCCGCTGGCGGCGATCATCATGCTGACCGGCGTCTATATCGGGGCGGAATATGGCGGCTCGATTCCCGCCATCCTGATCCGCACGCCGGGCACCAATGCCGCCGCCGCCACGGTGATCGACGGCTATACCCTGCATCAGCAGGGCCGGGGCGGCGAGGCGCTGGGCCTTTCGCTGGTCGCCGGCACCATCGCCGGGCTGGTCGGGCTGATCTGCCTCGTGCTGCTGACCGCGCCGCTTTCCGCGCTGGCGCTTTACTTCAAGCCGCCCGCCTATTTCGCCCTGGCGTTCCTGGGCCTCAGCATCATTGCGGCCCTGTCCGAGGGATCGCTGGTCAAGGGGCTGATCATGGGGGTGATCGGGCTGATGGTGTCGACGGTCGGGACCGATCCCTTGTCGGGGGTGACGCGCTTTACCTTCGACGAGCCGGATCTTCTGGGCGGCATCGACTATATCTTCGTCATGCTGGGCGTCTTTGCGGTGGCCGAGCTGATGTCGAAAGTGGCCGAAAAGGACGGGGGCGACGGCGGCATCACCAAGACCGTGGCGCGGGTGAAGCTGCCGAGCCTGCAGAAGCTGTGGGAGTTGCGGCGCGCCCAGGCCATCGGCACGGCAGTGGGCATCATCGAGGGACCGATCCCCGGTGCGGGCGGCACCGTCGCGGCCTTCCTCTCTTATAACGAGACGAAGCGCTGGTCGAAGACGCCCGAGAAATTCGGCAAGGGCTCTGAGGAGGGCGTCGTCGCGCCCGAAGCCGCGAACAACGCCGTGACGTCCAGTGCGCTGATCCCGACGCTTTCATTCGGCATCCCCGGCTCGAACTCCATGGCGATCCTGCTGGGCGGGCTGCTGATCCACGGCATCCAGCCGGGGCCGATGCTGCTGAGTTCGCGCCCGGATCTGGTCTATGGGCTGTTCGGCGGCCTGTTCATGTCGAACATCTTCATGCTGATCTTTGGCCTTCTGGTCCTTGGTCCGGCGATCTGGCTGGTGAACCGGCCCAAGCCCTACCTGACCGCCGGGATCTTCATGGTCGTGCTGTCGGGGATCTATGTGATCAACCAGAGCCTGTTCGACTTCTGGATCGTGCTGGCGGCCGGGATCATCGGCTACGGGATGCGGCTGCTGAAATTCCCGGTCCTGCCGCTGATCCTGGGCATCGTGCTGGGCTACATGGTGGAATCCAACTATCGCCGCTCGCTTCTGCTGACCAATGGCGAGCATCGCGTGTTCTTCGAAAACCCGCTCAGCCTGGGCCTGCTGATCTGCGCCGGGCTGATCATCGGAATGGCGATCCTCAGCGAAATCCGCCGCTTCCGCCGCTCGGGGGTCGAGGTCCATGGCTGACAACGCAAGGGACCGCCTGGGGGCGGGCGGTCCATCGGTTCAGGGGAAAGGCACGACGATGGGAAAACACATGCGCGTTTCGGCCGGGACGGCAGTCGCGGAACAATTCGCCGCCTGGGCGGCGGGGTTGCGGGCGGCGGATCTTCCCGCCGAGGTCCGGGCCCGCGCGCAAGAGGCGCTGATCGACCACCTCGGCCTCGTCGTCTCGGCGCGGAACGAACCCTATGTCGCGGCCGTTCTGGCCGGGCTCGACAGCCGCGGCACCTGCACCGCCTTTGGCCATGAGGGCGGCCTCGACATGGCCGGGGCGGCGCTCGTGAACGGCACCGCCGCCCATGGCGAGGATTACGACGATACCTTCGAGGGCACACCCATGCACCCCGGCGCCGCCGTCATTCCGGCGACCCTGGCGGCGGCAGAGCATTCCGGCGCGGGGGGCGAGGCGGTCCTTTGCGGCATCGTCGCCGGGGCCGAGCTGATGTGCCGCATGGCGATCGTCGCCCCGATGGCGCAGCACCGGGCGGGCTTTCACCCCACGGCTGTCGCCGGGGCGATGGGCGCGGCTGCGGCGGTCTCGGTGGTGTTGGGGCTGGATGCGAAGCGGACGACGGATGCGCTTGGCATCGCGGGCAGCATGGCCTCGGGGATCATCGAATATCTCGCCGAGGGCACCTGGACCAAGCGGCTCCACCCCGGCTGGGCGGCGCAAAGCGGAATCCGCGCCGCCCATTTCGCACGCGGCGGGTTCAGGGGGCCGCGCACCGTGTTCGAGGGCGAGCATGGATTTTTCCACGCTTTCGGCATCGAAAGCATCCCCCCCGATGTCACCCGCATCACCGACGATCTTGGCCGGCGCTGGCATTTCGCCGACATCGCCTTCAAGCCCTATGCCTGCGGGACCATGGTGCAGCCCTTCATCGATTGCGCCATCGCCCTTGCGCGCGAGGGGCTGGCGGTGTCCGACATCGACAGCATCCTGTGCAAGGTCGGCGAGGGCACGGTTCACCGGCTCTGGGAACCGCTGGCCGAAAAGCGCCGCCCCAGCACCCCCTATTCCGCCAAGTTCAGCGTGCCCTACGGGGTGGCCGTGGGGCTTCTCGACCAGGAGGCGGGGCTCCGCCAGTTCACCGAAGAGTGGATCCGGGATGCCGCGCTGCTGGATCTGACGGGGCGGATCGGCTACGAGATCGACCCCGATGACGAATACCCCCGCAACTACACCGGCACCGTCATCGCCACACTGAAGGATGGCAGCACGCGCACCGCGCGGCAGCCCCATCTACGCGGCGGGCGCCGCGAGAGGCTTCCGCGAGAAGAGATTGTCGCCAAGTTTCGCGCCAACTGCCGTTTCGGCGGTTGGGACGATGCGCGGACCGAAGCGCTGCTTTCGTCGGCACAATCGCTGTTTATGGCAGAGAATATGGCTATGCTTGCAGGGTTCCGCGGATAGAACGCCGAGGAAGGATCTGGAGTTGACACAGGTGATGGAATGACGGGCGCAACCAGGCAGAAAAGCGAAGAATCCGGTCAGCCGGGCACGTCCGGCATCCGGTTCCTGAAGGGCAATTCCCTCAGCGAACTGGTCCGCCACGAGATCGAGGCCATGATCGTTGCCGGTCACTTTGCCCCCAACGAGCGGATCAACGAGATGAGCCTGGCCACCCAGTGCGGCGTCAGCCGTGCTCCGGTGCGCGAGGCATGCCGGGCGCTCGCGGCGGTGGGGTTGCTGGAATATATCCCCAACCGGGGCCTTTTCGTGCGCCAGATGGACGAGGCCGAGCTGCGCGAGGTGGATATCGCGCGCGGCTTCGCCTTCGGCGCCGTCGCCTGGAGCCTGGCGGAAAACGCCACGCCTGCGCAACTGCATGAACTGCGCGGGCATATCCTGGGGATGGACGAGGCGGTCGTTGCCGATGACGTCAGCGCCTATTACCCGCTGAATGTCGCGTTCCACACCGCGCTTTGCGAGATGTGCGGCAATCGCAGGCTGGCCAACACCTATCAGGGTTTCGCGCGCGAACTGCATGTCCAGCGCTTCCGCGGCCTTTCGGCCCCGGCCAGCCTGCACCTGTCGAACCGCGAACATGGCCAGATCGTCGAGGCCATCGCGGCGGGCGACCCGCAGGCGGCCTTCGATGCGGCGCGCGGGCATGTGATGAACGGCTATGCCCGGATCCTCGAACAGCGCCGCGCCATGGAGGAAGGCCAGGCCGGGGGGACGGCCGAGGAACCCCCTCCTGAATGACGGACCTGCCCGGCAGTGCCGCGTGCGTGCCGGGCCGCTCCTGCGAATTTGACAACTGAAAGGCTATGAAATGACCGAAGTTTCGGTAACCCGCGATCTTGCGGAATGGATTGTTGCACTCCGCGCCCAGGATATTCCCGACGCCGTCCGGGCCGAGGGGCTGCGCACCTTCGTCAACTGGTTCGGCTGCGCCATCGGGGGGGCGAACCATGTCACCGCAGACCGCGCAATCGCGGCGCTTGCCCCTTTTGCCGGCCAGGCTCAGGCCGGGGTGATCGGCCGCGGGGAAAGGACCGATGTGCTTCATGCCGCGCTGTTCAACGGCATCACCTCGCATGTGCTGGACTATGACGATACCCATCTGAAGACGATCATCCATCCGGCCGGGCCGGTGGCTTCGGCGCTGATGGCGGTGGCCGGATACAGGGCCGTCACGGGCGCCGATCTGCTGGACGCGCTGATCGTCGGTGTCGAGGTGGAGTGCCGCATCGG
This sequence comes from Paracoccus sp. FO-3, assembly GCF_006386455.1. NCBI lineage: Bacteria > Pseudomonadati > Pseudomonadota > Alphaproteobacteria > Rhodobacterales > Paracoccaceae > Paracoccus > Paracoccus sp. FO-3. The sequence continues at coordinate 42,249 of NZ_VCBQ01000006.1, forward strand.
CAATGCGGTCTATCCGCACCATTACGACCGTGGCTGGCACATCACCGGCACGGCCGGCGTCTTTGGCGCCGCGGCGGCAATGTCCAGGCTGCTGGGGCTGGACGCGGAGCGGACGACCTGGGCGCTCGGGATCGCGGCCACCCAGTCCTCCGGGCTGCGCGAGATGTTCGGGACCATGTGCAAGAGCCTGCATCCCGGACGCGCGGCGCAGAACGGCGCGGCCGCGGCCTTCCTGGCCGAGGCCGGCTTCGACAGCTCGCTGCGCGGCATCGAGGCGCCGCGCGGCTTTGCCAACGTGCTTTCGGACAAGCAGGATTATTCGGAAATCCTCGGCGGCTTGGGCAGCCGCTGGGAAGCCGCGCTGAACAGCTACAAGCCCTTCGCCTGCGGCATCGTGATCCACCCCACCATCGACGGCTGCTGCCAGCTGCGCGAACGGCTGGGCGCGGAAGTGGCCGAAATCGCCTCGGTCGAACTGACCACCCATCCGCTGGTGCTGGAGCTGACCGGCAAACGGACGCCGCGGACCGGGCTGGAGACCAAGTTCAGCGTCTATCATGCCGCGGCGGTCGCGCTGCTGCATGGCGACGGCTCACCCACCGCCTTCACCGACGAGATCGCGCAGGATCCTCGGGTCATCGCCTTGCGCGACAGGGTGACTGCGACGGCAGGCGAGATTGCCGAGGACGAGGTGCGCATCACGCTGGTCATGAAGGACGGGCGGCGGATCGATCATCACGTCGAACATGCGATCGGCAGCGTCGAGCGCCCGCTGACCAACGGGGAGTTGAACGATAAATTCCTGCGCCAGTCGGCTCTGGTCATCGGCGAGGAGCAAAGCCGCAAGGCGCTGGATCTGGCCTGGAAACTGCCGGATCTGGCTTCCCCGGCTGAATTGGTCGACGTGACCGTTCCGCATGCGGGCGGCTTCGTCGCCAAGCTCGCTCGGTGAGGTTTTGCCATGTGTCGGAGGGCGGCGCGCCCTCCGCACGCAAACAGGGACACTGATCGGAATATTGCAGACTGCATGAGGGCGGAAAAGGGCAGGGCCAAATTTCCGAACCGGCATGCCTGTTGGCGGGAGGATACTGCAAGGACAAGCATTTAGAATGCAGTTTCACAAAGGGAGGAGCACCATGAAACAAATGACTGGATTGTCAGGGTCGTTTAAGGGGGCGGTTTTTGGTCTTGCCAGCTTGATAATCACGAGCAGCGCGGTTTTCGCCCAGGGCGAGCCCATGACCATCGTTGAACAGGGAAGCTTTTTTGTCGGCGGTCATTCGCTGCAGGCGGCTGGCGAGTTTGATGCCGGGGCGCTCGGGTATACCGACAAGGGACAGACCTTCTGGAAGGATCAGATGTATGTTCAATACCAGATCCCGGCGGATGCTCGAAAGCTGCCTATCGTCCTTGTGCATGGCGGAGGCGGTACCGGGCGCGTCTGGGAAACGACGCCAGATGGCCGCGAGGGCTATCAGACCATTTTCCTCCGTCGCGGCTTCCCGGTCTATATCGTAGATGCACCTCGCCGTGGTCGGTCGGGATATCCAAGCTACAATGGGCCGTTTGGACAGCTTGATGGCGACGAAATCATCCCGAACAGGACGCAGCGCGCTGGTATTCAATATGCTTGGAGCCGGTGGAGAATCGGGCCAAAATACCCGGAAGTCTTTCCGGTCCAGCAGTTTGATGTCGAGAGCATCGAAAGCTTCATCCAGCACCTGGTCCCGGATGTGAATCGCGATCCCGATGCAGTGGTTCAGGCCCTCGTCGCACTTCTGGAAAAAATCGGGCCAGCCATTCTGGTTACGCATTCGGAGTCCGGCATCTATGGATGGAAGACCGCCACCTTGTCCGATAATGTGAAGGGCATCGTCTCGTATGAGCCGGGATTTGTCTTCCCGGAGGATTCCATGCCTGATCCCATACCGCTTTTCGAAGGGGAAATGGCTGCCGGCAGTGTTGTCTCGAACGATGAGTTTGCCAAGCTTGCAAACATTCCCATCCAGATCGTCTATGGTGACAATATCCCAAGCGAGCCAATCCCTGATATCCCTGCGGATGGTCGGCGTGCCCAGGTTGTCGCATCCCAGCTATTTGCGGATTCCTTGAATGGAATTGGGGGGAACGCAAGCATTCTTTCGTTGCCGTCTGTGGGGTTGTTCGGGAATTCCCATTTCATGTTCTCGGACTTGAACAACCTGCAAGTCGCAGATCAGCTTTCCAAATTCCTGGCAGAAAACGAATTGGATCAACGCTGAGTTCACTTTGGAAATCCATGAGGTGTGATCGCCCGCTTGCGTGGGCGATCATCACCATGAATTATTGGAAGAATGGGGAAATACCGGGCGCCAGCACGAAAGAAGGTGCTCGCGCTGGCCGGACTGGGCAGAGTTTCTATTGAGCGGCTCGTTGGAATAAATCGCAAGGTTTGATAGATGCACGCACCCATCTTTCACTTGCTCCGGGCCCGAGTAAAACGCTTGTCCCCACCGGCATGGTTCATTGCCTAACAGACTGCGGAAAAAGGGCCCTGACACGGCGTCGTGGCGAAATTCATTCTGGATTCGGCGAAGATTTGCCCATCGTCTCCGCCTCCATTTCGGCGGCATTCACCGCATGCCGAAACGTGTCGCTGTTGACCCAGACCAGCCGGTCCGACAGCCCGGCGCGTCGCGATCTCGGCCGGCAGCAGCCCGACCGGCGCGCGATCAGGCGCGGCGTTCATGATGCGCCGCACCCGCCAGTGGGTGGCGATGTCGCGCAGGGCCGCGACCTGCGCCTCGTCCGGCCAAAGTCGGATCTTGCCAGCCATGAAAGCCTCGGCACCGTCCAGGCGCAGCTTGCCCGGATTGGCCTGCCAGCCGGGGCCGATCCCGGTCGGAACGATCCGCACCTCGCCGGTGCGTCCATTCCTGACCACGCGGTCTGGCGCCTTCGGCTCCTCGGAAACCCTGCGCCGGGTTGCCTCGGCCTTCGTCACCTGCCGCGCCCAGGATTTGCAGCCCCAGCCGTTCGGCGGCATCCACGTGTCCCAGAATGGGCTGTCGACCGGCAGGATCAGGCCGGCCGGTGGTTCTCGCCGGGGCCGGTCCGATATTCCAGGAAGGAGAATGCGCTCCCACTGCCCAGCCGCGCGGGCCGAGCAGAGGTTCGCATTATAGATCGTGCGCAGCCGGCGCGGGCCGCCGAGTTGCACCAGCTCGGTCTCGCCGGTCAGCGGATCGACCATCTCGCGCTTGCCCCATCAATCGGCCAGCTTCGGGTTCGCGCGCCAGCTTTTCTGGAACGCATCGAAGGGCAAGCCCTCAGCGCCTTCTGCATCTCGCCCCTCATGGCATCGAGCAGGTCGAACGCCATGGCCTTGGCGATGGTGAAGGCGACGGCATGTTCCTCGGGCTCGACGTCCTCCCAACCCCAAAGCCGGCCGCAGTCCATTGACGTGATGAACGACAACCTGGTGGCATTGGGGGTCTTTCTCGACCAGGTCATGGGTCGCCCCTGCCTTGGCGTCGGATTGGCCAGCTGCGTCTTGCCTCTTGTGGTCGAGGCCGTGGCAAATCGCGCGCTTCCACGGAATACCGGCGGTCGGCTGCTTGTGCGGGATCGACCCTGCGGGAGTCCGGCGCCCGCCGCAGATTCAGCGCATCTTGCTGCAACGGGCAGACAGCGTGCCGTGGGTTGCCGAACTGATGGCGAAATCCGGGCGCCGGGTGATGCGCCAACGCGGGCTGGACTGGTATCTGGAGCGGGCCTTCCGCAGCGCACCGCTGAACCGGTCGACCGTACGCAATCCCGATTGGATGGCGTTGATCCGAAACGCCTGTGAGCATCTGCTGAAACAGGGTCCTGCGACCTTCGTGCTTGCGCGCCACCGCATGGATACCGCGCTGTGAAGGCTGGCCAAAATTCCTCGCGGCAGCACTGACGGAAAGGTATGGAGAGGACCGAGATTCTGGTCTGAACTGCCCATGGAGCCTGTGCTTCCTCTGCGGGTCTCTGCCGCAAGGTAAGAGCAATGCGGCCAGGGAAACGCCTTCTCCTGCATATGCAAGCCTGGCCTGTCCTTCGGCCTATACCGGGGCGTGCTCTAGCCGGGTGCGCCTATTGCATCCGGCCGATCGTGGTGGCCTTGCGCCGCGCTGCGCCATATTGCCGACACAATGGGTGCTGTCGGCCTTGGGTGCCGAGGTTGCGACGGCGGGATCGGGCCGGTCGGCGATCGACTGCGCGATGAAGCAATCCTTCGCTATTCTGCTGCTGGACCTGCGGATGCCCGATGCCGCCTCAAACAAGCGGGGGACGAATCCTCGGCCCGCCGCCCCAGCCGAGCTTCCCCGCCGTCAGGCAAGCCATCCTCACCGCGCTCGCGCAGCCAATCCGGTGTCCCCACTGCCGCAAATCCTCGCCCCTGCAGACCTGCCAAACCAAGGCAGGGCTAATCCAGCGGCGTGTTCACGGGCGTTTCCATGAAGACCGCTATCGCTCGCGGAAGGCGCGATTGAACTGGTCGGTCAATGGCTTGGCAAGGTAAGAGAACGCTGTGCGTTCCTCGGTCGTGACGAAAACCTCGACGGGCATGCCCGGCACCAGTTGCAGCCCGGCCAGCTTTGCCAATTCTTCGGGGCCGACCTCGATATCCCCGGCGTAGAAGCTGTCGCCGGTGGCGCCGACGCGCGAGGTGGCCGCCGCCACATAGGTCATCACGCCCTCGAGTTCGGGGGTGGTGCGCTGGTTGAAGGCGGAAAAGCGCAGCCGGGCGGTCTGGCCCACGGCGATCTGGTCGATGCTGGCGGGGGCGAATTTCACCCCGATCTTCAGCCGTGCATCTTCGGGAACGATGGTGGCCAGCACCTCGGCCGGGGATATGACACCGCCGATGGTATGGATCTTCATCTCGTTCACGATCCCCGCGATCGGGGCACGGATGTCGGTGCGGGTCAGCCGGTCCTCTATCGCCGCGCGGCGGTCCTGCAATTCCGAGATGCGGGTTTCGACAAGGCTCAGTTCGCGCTGCGCCTCGGTGCGCGCGGTTTCGTCGATGGCGATGATCTGCAGGCGCACCTCGTTGGTGCGGGTCTTGGCGCGGGCAATGGCCGCGTCGATCTCGCCGCGTTCGCCAAGCAGCCGGCTGCGTTCGCGCCCGGTGGCGAAGACGCGCGAAACCTCGATCAGCCGCGCCTCGGTCAGCGCCGAGATCCTGAGATGCTCGGCCTCGACCAGTTCGATCTCTTCCAGCTTGGCGGCGCGCTGCGCCTCCAGCCCGGCGATTTCCTCGCCGATCTGCACGATGCCCAGCTCAAGCTGCTGCTTGCGGCTCTCGCGGTTCAGGCGGTTGCCCTCGAAAAGCCGCGTCTCGCCGGCCAGAAGGCTGGCGGTTTCCGCCCCGGCCTCGGTCAGTTCCGGCGGAAAGGCGATGGAGGGCTGGTCGTCGCGTTCGGCGACCAGCCGCGCCCGCCGCGCCGCCAGCTCGATCAACTGCGAGCGGACGATCGACAGCTCCGCCCATGTCTGCGCGTCGTCGAGGCGGAACAGGACCTGGCCCGCCGTCACGCGGTCGCCCTCGCGGATCTCGATGCTGCCGACGATGCCGCCGTCGCGGTGCTGGATCAGCTTCAGGTTCTGGTCGACCGCCACCTCGCCCTGCGCGATCACCGCGCCGGTCAATTGCGCCGTCGCGGCCCAGCCTCCGATCCCCAGCACCAGAACCGCGCCCAGCAGGAACCCGGCCGCGACGCGCGCGCGAAGGCGAAACCGCCCGTCATCGGCAGGCGAGGCAGCGTTGGTCCGGTCTTTGCCCATGACTTGTCCTTTCTTGCGTCAAACCGTCCCATGCTCGACGATCACCAGAAGATGGCGGCCTTCGAGGGTGATCGTGGTTTCGTAAATGTCGTCGCGGTTGAAATCGGCCTCGATCACGGTGCGGTCGATGTCTTCGTCACGCTCGTGGCTAAAGCGGATGCGGATATCGTCGTCGTCGAAATCGTCGCCGTAGATCTTTTCGAAGTCGTCCTCGTGGCGGTCGATTATTCGCTCGAACAGGTCATATTTCGACATGCGCAACCGATCCCCGACCTTGAAGTCCATGATCTCGAAACTGCGCGCCTCGACCGTGGCGCCAGGATCGGGCGGCGGCGGCGGGGCGAGAAATTCAAAGACATTATCGCCCTCGCCGCCCTCAAGGCAGAACGGCGCGTCGCCCAGGATGAAATGGTCGTCACCCTTGCCGCCGCTTACGGCCTCGAAGCCGGCGATCGCATCCGTGCCGATCTCGACCCCGCTGGCGACGCCGGCATTCAGGTCGATCAGCAGGCATTCCTCGGCGGCGGAATAGTCCAGCCGGTCCCATCCCTCGCCGCCGTCCAGGCTGCCGTCCCCGCCATCGAGCGCCGCGATGACGTGATCGTCGCCCGCGCCTGCGAGCACGCGCTCGAATCCCGCGATCGTGTCCGTGCCGATTTCCTCGCCGCTGGCAAGCTCGTCATGAAGGTCGATCAGCAGGCTGTCGGCGGCGGAGGAATAGTCCAGCGTATCCACGCCCGCGCCGCCGTCATAGATGTCGTCGGCCGCGTCCAGCGCCGCGACGACATGGTCGTCGCCCAGCCCGCCACGGAGGACATCCGCGCCCTGGCCGTCGCTGAGGATATCATTGCCCGCACCGCCGTCCAGATAGTCGTCGCCGGTGCCGCCATCCAGCAGGTCGTGGCCGGCTTCGCCCTGGATGATGTCGTCGCCCTCCTGGCCGAAGATGCGGTCGTCGCCGGCACCGCCCCACAGGTGATCGTCGCCCCGGCCGCCGAAGATCACGTCATTGCCGTCGCCGCCGAAAACCGTGTCGTTGCCGTCAGCGGCGACGATATGGTCGTGGCCCCGCCCGCCCTGCACGACGTCGTTGCCGCCGCCCGCATCGATATTGTCGTCGCCGTCGCCGCCGTCGATATCCTCGGCGCAGGCGCCGCCAAGCAGGTTGTCGTCCCCGTCGGTCCCCTGGATGAAATGCCGTTCAAAGACCGAGAAATGCGCGGTCTGGGTGACAGAGGCATGGCCGTCGCCGATCTCGTAGCTCAGCGTGACCGGGCCGCTGAAACCGGGTTCGGGGCGATACTCCCAGCCGCCGTCGGTGCGGATCACCGTGCCGGCCGAGGCGGTGACATGATGCACCGACAGCATGTCGCCGTCGGGATCCTCGGCATGGCGCAGCAATTGGCCCAGCCCGATCGCCAGAACCGCGCAAGAGGCCATGTCGGCCAGATGGACCGGCCCGGAAACGCGCGGAGGGCGGTTGCCGCCCTGGGGCGGGGGATCGCCGTCGTCGTCATCCTCGTCCGGTTTCGGGTCCGCAGGCCCGTCGTCCGCCGGCGGAAGCACCTGGCCCTTGGGGCCCGGGTTCGCGAATCCGGGCGCGGCGATGCGGTTGTCATTCGCGGCCGCGCCGCCCGGCGGAACGAACGGCGCGCGCTGCCACGGCACCGGCAGGCCGAATGTCTCGACATGAACGGTTTTAGGCGGTGCCACGGATCCGGCGGCAAGGCCGGCGGGGCCGTCCTCGACCGGCGCCGCCGGCTGCGCCCCGGTTGCCGGAGGGGCGCCTTCTGGCGCCCTGGGCGGGGCGGCGGCCGAGAATGCGGTGCCGGCCGGCTCTGCCGCGCCCTGCGCCGCTTTCTGCGGCGGAAGGGCTGTTTCCTCTTGTCCCCAGGTTGGAAAGATCGATTTCAGATACAGGCCCAGCCAAACCAGCGCCGCGCCGAAAACATAGGGCGCGCGGCCTTCCCCTTCGGACGCCTTCGCCGCATAGCGTTCCGCGGCGGCGGTTTCGGCCGAGCCGGATCGGGTGCCCTTGACCTTGATGATCATGCCGTGACGCGCGCCGTTGCCGGGGCACGCTCCTTCCTGTCGGTTTCTGCTGCGTCGAGATCGACCCGCACGGGCCGCGCGATGATGTCCTCCTTGGGACCGAAGGCGGTCATCCGGCCGTTCTGGACCACCGCGACCAGGTCCACCGCCGCCAGGGCGCTGGGACGATGGGCGATCACCACCACGATGCCGCCCCGCGCCTTGACCGCGTTGATCGCCGCCGTCAGTGCTGCCTCGCCCTCGCCATCCAGGTTCGAGTTCGGCTCGTCCAGCACCACCACGAAGGGATCGCCGTAAAGCGCGCGGGCAAGGCCGATGCGCTGGCGCTGGCCGCCGGACAGCGCGATCCCCATCGGCCCCAGCGCGGTGTGATAGCCGTCGGGCAGGCGCACGATCATCTCGTGCACGCCTGCCGCCTTGGCGGCATCGACGATGCCGCGCGGATCGGGATCGGGTTCCAGGCGCGAGATGTTTTCCTGGATGTCGCCCTCCAGCAGCGCGACATCCTGCGGCAGATAGCCGATATGGCGGCCAAGGGTTTCGTCGTCCCATTGCCCCAACTCGGCATCGTCCAGCCGGATGCTGCCGCGCAGGGCGGGCCAGATGCCGGTCAGGGCACGCGCCAGGGTGGTCTTGCCGCCGCCGCTGGGGCCGATGACGCCAAGCGCCTGGCCCGGCGACAGGGTGAAGCCGACCTCGCTCAGCAGCACGCGGCCGCTGTCGGGGGCGGCGATGGTCAGGTTCTCGACCTTCAGCGACTGGCGGGGGGGCGGCAGGGGCATCGGCGCCTCGGCCTCGGCCAGCGCCACGACGGTTTCCTTCAGCCGCCGGAAGGCCGCGCGGGCGGCGACCACGCCCTTCCAGTTGGCGATGGCCATGTCGATCGGCGCCAGCGCGCGGGCCGAGGCGACCGAGGCGGCGATGATCGCGCCGGGCGACAGCTCGCCGATTATGGTCAGGAAGGCGCCGAGGCCCAGCACCGCGGATTGCAGGATCATCCTGAACACGCGCGAGATCGCCCCGAAGGTGCCGCCGACATCGTTGGCGCGGGTCTGCAGCGCCAGATGCTCGTCATTGGCGCGCGTGAAGCGCATGACGGCGCGGGCGCCGAAGCCCATCGCCTTGACGATCTCGGCGTTGCGGGCGTTGGAATCGGCGATGGCGTTGCGGGCGATCATCGCCTTCTGCGATGCCTCGTTCAGGCGCCGTGTCATCAGCTCGGTGACGATGGTCAGCGCCGCCAGCACGAAGGCGCCGCCCAGCGTCAGCGCCCCCAGCCAGGGATGCAGGACATAGACGAAGGCCACGAACAGCGGAACCCAAGGCAGGTCGAACAGCGCCACCGGCCCCTGGCTGCCCAGGAAGCCGCGCACCGTATCGACGTCGCGGCCCCGCTCCAGCGCCTCCGAGGTGGAAAAGCCAAAGCGCGGCATGTCGATCGCCACCTGATGGGCCAGCGGCGCCAGCCGGCGGTCCAGCCGCGCGCCGATCCGCACCAGGATCTGCGAGCGGATGATGTCGAACAGCCCCTGCGAGAAATAGAGCCCGATGGCCAGGATCGAGATCGCCAGCAGCGTCGGCACGCTGCCGCTGGTCAGCGCCCGGTCATAGATCTGCAGCATGTAGAAGGCGCCGGTCAGCGCCAGGACGCTGATGATGCCCGATATGCCGAACAGAAAGACGAGGATGGCGCGATATCCCCGGATCAGGTTTGCAGCGCCCTTGCGTCTCGCCGCCTTCGTCACATCCCTGCCACGCATCGGAACCCACCTCGCTACCTTGTCGGGAAAGGAACCCGCCGGCCGCCCTGGGACCGGCCGGCGGGCCACGGCGTCACAGATTGAAGTCGTTCGCCGTCAGGATATGCGCGCCCTTGAGGCTGATGCGGAAATCGGCCCCGTCATCGCCGGTGGTGTTCCCCATCACGACCGTATAGTCGCCATCCTCCCTTGTCTCGTGAACGACCATCAGCTGGCCGCGTCCGGTGAAGGCCTCTCCGGTCACCAGGGTGAAGGATTGCTTGCCGCCCGCCCCGGCATCGGCATCGATGGCGGAAAGGTCGATGCGATCACCCGGCGCGAAGTCGACGATCGTGTCGCCATCGGCATCCTGCGCCGACAGGAAGCGGAAGACGTCCTTGCCGCCGCCGCCATCCATCACGTTGACCGCGGCGCTGGCGGTGATGACGTCATTGCCCGATCCGGTGACGATGTTCTCGATGCTCCAGATCGTGTCGCTGCCGGTCTGTTCGCTCGACACGCTGCCCCGGCCCATGAAGCCGGTGCCCAGATCGGCGGTGATGTTGGCGGTTATCTGGGACATGTCCAGCGTGTCGGCATCCTCGTCGCCGTAATAGACGTCGTCGCCGTCGCCCTTGGTGGCCACGATCAGATCCCCGCCCTTGCCGCCGAAGACGGTGTCGTTGCCGGTGCCGCCGGTGATCATGTCCCCGTCGTCGCCGCCGAAGATCCGGTCGTGCCCCGCATCGCCATAGAGCATGTCCGCCCCGGCACCGCCGAAGATGTCATCGGCGTCGCTGCCGCCGAGGATCACGTCGCGCCCGCCGCCGCCGCCGAGGAAGTCGCTGCCCTCGCCGCCGCGGATGATGTCGGCGCCCTCGCCGCCCTGCAGCACATCCGCCTTGCCCGTGCCGATCAGGGTCAGGTCAGCTACCAAGCCGGCCCCATCCGGGGGCGCGACGTCGTCCGGGCCGTCGCCCAAAGGGCTGGTATCGTCCGGCTCGGTTTCCGCCGGCGGCGCGGCCGGGCCGGTGAAGGTGACGGAACCCACCCCGGCCGTCAGCGTGGTGGTGCCGTCGGGATTATGGGTCATCGTATGGCCCGCATCGCTTCCGGGCATCTCGATCACGTCCTGCTCGCGCAGCTGCCCGATGATCGTGTCCTGCCCGCCGTTCGAGCGGAACAGAACCCGGTGGGCCGAATGCAGCCCCGAGATGTCGAGCACGTCGTCGACGGCCCCGCCTTCCAGCGTGATGGTGCTGTAGGAAAGGCTGGTGCCGGTAAAGTCGCCATGCGCCGCGAAGGTGTCGCCGCCGCCCATGCCCGAGATGACGACCTCCTCGACATCCTTCATGATCGCGACGACCGCAGCGTAATTGGTGCCGTTGCGGGTGATGATGATCTCGGTATCCTCGGGCACGTTGCCGTTCAGCACCTGGTTGTTGTTGGCCGCGGCGGCGGCCCGCCATTCGGCAAGCGTCCAGATGTGATAGGCTTCGGCGGTCGCGTCGCCGGTGACATGCACGGTATCGGTCCCGGCGCCGCCGTCGATCGTGTCGCGCCCGTCGCCGACGTTCCACTGGACCAAGTCATCGCCATCGCCGCCGCGGATGACGTCGGCGCCCACCCCGCCGATCAGCGTGTCGTTGCCCAGGCCGCCGTCAAGCGTGTCGTTGCCGATGCCGCCGTCAAGCGCGTCGTTGCCGGCCCCGCCATCCAGCAGATCGACGCCGGCCTCGCCGATCAGCTCGTCGTCGCCATCGCCGCCGGACAGGGCATCGTTGCCGGCGCCGCCGTTCAGCAGGTCGTCGCCTGCGTCGCCCTCCAGCGTATCGGCCCCGGCGCCGCCGTTCAGCGTGTCGTTGCCGCTGCCGCCCAGCAACAGGTCGTTGCCGCCTTCGCCGTTCAGAAGATCGTCGCCGTCCAGGCCGCTGATCGTGTCATTGCCGCCCCTGCCTTCGATGATGTCGGCGCCGACGGTGCCCGACATCGTCTCTGCCGTGCCGTTGCCGACCAGATGGACGCCGACCGGCGAGGTCACCGAAGAGATCACCTCCTCGGCCTTGCCGAAGCCGTCGGTATAGCGCGCCACCACCCGCAGCTGGGTGTTCACATGGGCCAGGCCCGGCGTGAAGGAACTGCCGGTCGCCCCGGCGATATCCGTCCACAGGCCGCCGATGAAGCTTTGCCACTGCACGCTCATCGTCGCCATGTCGATCCCGTCGGCATCGCTGATCCCGCTCAGGTCCACGGCCAGCGCCTGGCCCTGCGTGGGCGTGGTGTCGCTGATCAGCGGCTGGCCCACCGGCTCGGCGTTGAACAGGTCCGAGACATTGACGGTGACGTCTCCGAACTGCAGCACCTCGATGTTGTAGAGCGTGTCGATCCCGTCCGAGACCCGGTTCTGGTTGGTGATCGGGTCGATCACGCCAGCGGTCTCGTCGAGATGCTCGATGCGGATGCTGCCATCGGCGTTGCGCGTCACCGCGTAGTTCTCGAACAGATCCCAATAGACCGCGGTGTCCGTGCCGCTGTCGTCCCACAGGATTTCGCGGGTGATCTGCAACTGGCCGGGGTCATAGACCCGCTCCAGCATCAGCAGGTCCAGCGTCCGGCCGCCATGCAGCACGTTGCCGGCCAGGTCGGTGACGACCGCGGACATGCCCTCGGCCGTGGCGATCTCGGCCCCGCCCGCGTCAAGGATGCTGATGCGCAGGTTCAGCCAGGCGTCGCCGTCGATGACGTCATTGCCGCCCCGGCCCTCGATCAGATCGCCGCCGCCGCCGCCCAGCAGGATGTTGCCGCCGGTGAAGATCATCTTCTCGGCGCCCGAGCCGTCGGCCCAGTATTCGCCCAGCCGCATCATGTCGGGGGTGATGATCCGGTCCAGCCCGGCGATGCGGTCGATCCCGGCCTGGTCCAGCTCGTTATGGATGAAATTGCCCTCGGGCGTCGGATCGAAGGCCAGCTCCTGGTCGCCCTCCTCGTCGCTGCGGTCGTCGCCGCGCAGGATGTCGTCATGGATCCAGCCCGACAGCGCCTCGACCTGGCTGAAGCGGTCGCGCAGCACCTCCAGGGGCAGGCTGTCGAAGACCGGGAAGTTCATGTCGGCCACGCCCGGAACCTGCTGGCCCTTGAAGGCCACCCAGTCATGGCCCCACATGCCGATGAACTTCTGGATCCCCTCGCCGGCGATCATGATGTCGTCGCCGGAATCGGCGTCGTAATCGGTGTCGCCGCTGCCGCCGTTCAGCACGTCATGGCCGATGATCGACGAGTTGAAGAAGATGTCGCCGTTGTCGCCGGCGATATAGTCGAACAGGCCGTGGCCCTCGACCCAGTCGTCGCCCTCGTTGCCGAACAGCATGTCCGGGCCGTTGCCGCCCATGAGGAAGTCGTCGCCGGTGCCGCCGCGGATCTCGGAGCCGTCCGGGCCGGTCATCAGGAAATCCCGGCCCGAGCCGCCGAAGATCAGCGCCATGCCCGAGCCGCCGTGGATGACGTCGTTGCCGGCATCGCCATGCAGCATGTCGGTTTCGCCTATGTCGGTGCCGGCATTGGTGATGATGTCGTTGCCGTCGCCGCCATGGACGATGTCGACGCCATATCCGGCCTCGATCCGGTCGTCGCCGCCGAAGCCCCGGATCGCATCGTCGCCGCCGCCGGCGATGATGGTGTCGTTGCCCTCGGTCCCGGCGATGACGGTGTGGTCGGCGCCATTGTAGCGGATGAAGTTCGCGCCGCGCTCGACCAGGCTGGAGATCGCCTCCAGCGTGGGGTTGTCATGCACCGGATCCGCGTGCCCGAACTGCGCCTGCTTGGCGGCATCGACATAGAGGACGTGATCGGGGATCGAGAAGATGTCGCCCGGCAGCGCGAAGCCCGTCGCCCCCAGGTCGGTGTTGCGCATGACGATCGAGGCCAGCGAGTTGTTTTCCAGCTCGGTCAGCAGGTTCAGGCCCTGCGCGCGCGACAGGTAATAGAAGCGGTCGGCATGCTGCAGGTTCTCCATCTGCAATTCGAAGATGAAGGCGAAGGTCGAGCCCAGCATGCCCCCGAAGGGCATCTTCTTCTCGGCCAGACCGCCGACCCACAGGTCGACATCGTCAAGCCCGCCCCTGCGCGCCGCGAACTCGCCGCTTGCGCTCAGGAAGGCCAGCCGGTCGGCGGGGGCCGAGATCACGCGGGCGCCGCCGTCCTCGAAGACCGTCTGGTCGGTGCCGAAGACGATGGCCATGGCGGCGGCACGCTTGCCCGCCACGGTTTCCTCGCCCGTGATCAGGTCATGGGTGCCATAGGCGGCGAGGAAGTTGACGATGGATTCGGGGTTCTTCAGGTTCACCGCGAAATCGACCCAGCTGTCATAGGGCTTCAGCTGGCTGTCGCCGCCGGCCATGTCCATGAACTGCTGGCGCGCCTCGTTCAGCGTCGGCATGCCGGTGTCGCGGCCGCGCGCGATGTTGATCGCGGCAAGGTCCAGCGGGATGCCGACCAGCTGGTTGCGCAGCACGTTGGTGACGAATTCGTCGATCTCGTTGCCGACCTGCCCGGTCATGCCGCGCACGATGGCGCCCGCTGCCTGGTGATGGTCCACGGTGTCGGAGCCGAAGGCCAGCGGGTTGAGGAAGGCGTCGAAGAGCGTCAGGTGGTCGGTCGAGCCGTCCGCATGGATCTGGTCCACGGTCTCGTTCAGCATCGAATGGCCGAAGCGATAGACCACATGGGCGAATTCGGCAAAGATCGCCGGATTGATCTCGACATCCGGCTGCACCATGAAGATGTCTACGTCGGGCTGCGCCTTGCGGGCGAATTCCTCGAAGACCAGGTGCTGATATTCCATCTCGGTGGTGAAGCGCGCGGTCTGGAACAGCCGCTCGCCGTCCCAGTTGCCGTCGGCGTCGCGCCATTCGGCGATGAAATCCGCGTCGCCGGTGTCCAGGATCACCTGCTTGATGTGATCGACCAGCCGGTTGTGCTCGGCGTGGAACACCGAATGCACCGCCGTCAGGCCGATATTCTCGTTCCCACGCCCGTCGCCGGTGATGTAATGCGCATCCAGCATCTCGTCGTCATAGGAATCGCGGTTGCCGCGTGCGTCGAAGCCGCCGGAATAGCCCGGCGCGTCGTCGCCATCGGGCTGCAACACGCCGTCCACCGCCACCGGCACCGCGTTATGGGCGATGTCGTCCAGGAAGGCATTGCCGGTGCGCGCGGCCGAGACGATCTCGCCCGGATCGATCACGTTGCCGCCGAACAGCACGGTGCCGGGGGGCAGCTGGATGGCGGAGGGATCGACCGGATCGGCCAGGTTGCCCTCGACCCAGATCGGCATGCCGTCCACGTCGAAGGCGGCAAGGATCTGCGGCAGCCCGTTCGGGCCGCGGATGAATTCGCCGTAGGGGTCGGTCAGCAGGACCGGAACCGCGCCCACGTCCAGGTCGGTCAGGTCGATGCCCAGCAACTCGCGCGCCTGGTCCTTGACGTCGCGCCATGTGGCCATGCCCCGCGCCCCTTCCAGCAGCTTGCCGGTCGAGACCGGCCCGTCCGGCCCTTCGGCATATTCGCGCAGAAAGACCTGATGCGAGGGATGCGAGGTATAGGTCTGGTTCTGGTCCACCCACGGCGTGGTCACATTGGCCGCGCCGTCGCCGATGGTGGCGCGGGACATGGCCATGAAATTGGTATGCGGCGAATCCGGGTCATACAGCGGGTCGTCCGGCTGCAGCGGGATATAGACCGTACCGTGCCCGCCCTTCTGCACCAGGTCCAGGCCGTGGTCGAAGAACTGCCCGAACAGCGTGAACCAGGCATTGTAGGATGCCGACAGCCCTTCGTCCGGGGCCTGGTTGGGCAGTCTGATGGTCGGGCCGTCCATCTCGATCCCGTGCTGGTCCAACAATGTGGCCAGCTGGGCCTGTGCGATGGCATGGGCCGCGCTGCCCGGCACCGTGCCCTTGACCAGCGAATGGGCCGTCATGACGCCTTGCACCGCCGCGGTCATGTCCGCACCCTCGACCCCGGCATGGCGCAGCGCGGCGGCGATGGCCGCCGGATTGTCCAGCGTCTGGTCCACGATCAGGTTGGAAATCAGCCGCGGGTCGGCATCGACCACGGTTCCGGGCTGAAAGCCGGGGCTGGTCGGACTGCCGGGCGTATAGTCGTTGTTGGTCAGCCATACCGGGTTTTCCGGCGTGCCGAACATCATCTGGTCGTCGCTTTCGTCGCGCCAGGTGGGATCGGTCAGGCGCAGGAATTCCTCGTGCGAGGCGCCCCATCTTTCGCGGCCGGGAACAAGGTTGTTGTCGCTGCCATCGACCGTGCGCAGCCCATAGGGCAACAGCGGGCTGCTTACCAGTTCGGTCAGCGGCGTGCCGGCGGCATGGGCCTCGGCGATCTTGATCTGCTCGAGAATGAATTCGAGATCGTGCCTGATCAGCGTTACCATGATGTAATCCCCCTGTGTCGAACGCTTTCCGCCGCGGTGGCGGAAAAGCCCCGCCGGCGCCGCTATGCGGGACGCCTGCCGATATGCCTGGAATCATGCCCGTCTGGGCGCGGGGCATGAACTTGACAAAGTCCGGTCTTTTCATGCGGCCCAGGTCCGAAGGATAAGGCGTCGAAGGTCCAGGTGCGGATCGGACCAATGTCCGAAGGCCGATTGACCGAAAGTCTGATAACCGGCCTGGGGACAATTCAGCGGCCGTTCATTTCCATTATCGCATTCATATTGAAATCATCGGGAATCCGTATGGGAAAGACCGCGTCAAGATGCAAAAACATGCCCTTAACGACAGTTTCTGGGCCCGGACCGTTCTGCTATCGTCAAAACATATCGGTTCAGTTGAATGTCGACGGAGGTTTCCGCCCATGCCCAGGGTCGAGTTGGCGATTTTCGATGATCACCCCATCTTTCTTGAAGGCCTGGCAGGAATATTCGCCGACTCGGATGAATTCGCCGTGGTGGAAAAGGGCGTCTCGGCCAGCGATGCAATCAACCTGACGCTGAAGAACAGGCCCGATGTCATCCTTCTGGACCTGGACATGCCGGGGAACATCCTGCAGGCGATCCAGAAGATCCGCGAGGAAGCTCCCGATGTGCGGGTGCTGATCTTTACCGCCTCGATGGCGGTCGAACATGCCGTCCAGGTGCTGGAAGCGGGGGCGCATGGCTATGTCATCAAGGGCAGCACGGCGGCCGAACTGGCCGAGGCGATCCGCGCCGTGATGCGAGGCGAGACCTTTGTGACGCATACCTTCGCGGCCAAGGTCATCGCGGCATTGCAGAACGCTTCGCTTCGCAAGCGCACGCTGCAGGCGATCCGGCTGAACATGCGCGAGGAACAGATCGTGCGGCTGCTGTTGCGGGGCAGGACCAACAAGGAAATCGGCCAACAGCTGCAGATCAGCGAAAAGACCGTCAAGCATTACATGTCGATCCTGATGCAGAAGCTGCATGCACGCAACCGGCTGGAGGTGGTGTTGGCCGCACAAAAGCTGCAGGCAGAGGTGGCGCCGGGATCAAACCTCTACCTCCAGTAGTTTCCTATCCGGCTTCGACCGGCAGGCGAGCGGTGATCGTCGTGCCTCGTCCCGGTTCCGAGGTCGCATCAAGATTGCCGCCCAGGGTCTGCAATCGCCGCGACAGTCCAGGCAGCCCCAGTCCGGGCATTCCGTTTCCGCCCTGCGGCGCTTTCGCCGCCTCGGGTTGCAGCCCCGGACCGGCATCGCGGATGACAAGCTTGATCTCGCCGTTCCGCGTCTCGGCCCAGACCTGCTGGCCCCTGCCGCCGGCATGGCGAAAGGCGTTGTTCAGCGATTCCTGCACGATGCGATACAGGCAGATCTTTGCGGGCTCGGACAGGTGGTCGGGCAATTCCCCCAGCCGTTGCGAGACTGTCGTGCCGGTCTGGCTTTCATGCCGCGCAATCGCAAGCGACAGGGTTTCGGACACCGTCAGCCCGTCCAGTTCGGGGATGCTCAGCCCATAGGCCAGGTTCCGCAACTCCTGCATCGTCCGCGTGGCCAGCTCTGCGGTCTTTTGCCGCTCGCACGCGGCGGCGGCGTCCTCGGCGCGGCCCGAGGGCAGGCCGCTGAGGCGCAGCACGATCAGCCCCAGCAGTTGCAGCGGGCCATCATGCAGATCCGCGCCGATGCGGGTCAGCAGGGTCTCGTTCACCTTGATCGCCTCCAGCTTGGCCGTTTCGGCGGTCTGCCGCAGGTCCGCGTTCTGGCGGGCCAGTTGCTGCGACATGTCCAGCCGATGGCGCAACTCGTCCTGTTGCGCCCGCACGATGCGGCGCGCCCGGCTCGCGGTCAGGATCAGCAGCGTCAGCATCAGCGCGGTCGTCAGCCCGACCACCCCCCAGATCCGCGACGCGACGCGGTTCATCTGGGCCTGAAGCTCGGCGGCATTCTGATAGAACTCGCCGACGGCGGTGACGAGGCCGCTTTCGCGGTCGCGCAGGGGCATATAGATCTCCAGCAAGGGCTGGCCCAGCCGCTCTTGCCGCCGAGTTCCGTGATCGGTCAGGTTCTCCATCAGCTCGGCCACGACCTGACCGCCAAAGGCGGCATCCAGCTGGGCGGATGACATCTGCCGCCCCGTCAGCCGCTTGTCGGTGCTGTAGGCCACGGTGCCGTCCTGCCACCAGATCACCGCCGCCTCGATGGCGGTTTCATGGGTATGGCGCATCAGCAGTTCGTCCAGCTGCAATTCGATCCGGGACGGCAGCGTTCCATTTCGTTCGACATCGCGCAGCATCGGTTCGATGATGATGTTCATGTAGACGGCGCTGGCATCGGCCGCGCTTTCCACTTCGACATTGCGAATATAGGCGTTTACCCAATATCCTAGCGTGGTCATCGACATGCAGATCACCAGAGCGATCGCGATCACGACTTGCGAATGCAGCCCCATCTGCCGTCCGAAACTCTGAAGGATATGAGAGAACTCGGATTTGGGCATGGCGGATCCGCGGGGCAAGAAGAGCTTTCGCCATCTTGCAACAACCCGCAAAGCCCGCGCAATCCTTGCTGCGCCATGAAGTCCCGCATAGCGGGCGGCAGGCTCCGCGCATCCTCCGCAGCAACCTGGCCGCGTTTCCTCTTCGGGGAAGGCGTTGCAGTTCTCCCCGCGAGACAAGGGGGTAAGCGCCGGCCAGACTGACCCAGCGGGAGTTGATCGGGGAGGAACTCAAGCCGGTCTGGATTGGATGATATAACAGGTGCCTGTTAGATAACCGGCGAAGGAGCCCGAGATGACGACCGATCAGAGCGATATGCGACAGGATCAAGGTGAAACAATCGCCATCCTCAAACAAATCAAGCTCTGGCTACAGATATTGGCTGGGCTGCTCGTCCTGCTGATTTTGCAGGTCACTGTTTCTTGACGGCATCGCCTGATCGGCGGCGCGACGATGACGAGGGGCGACTTGATAAACGATCAGCCCAAGCTCAGGCAGGGGGTGGCAGCCGGCCGACTACGAGGTTTCCGAACCTCGCAGTCGATTGACCGATCCGAAGATGTCCAGGCCTGGAATCGCGGTCCAGATACCGTCCCTCGCGCTATCCAGACGAATGCAGCATTCGGTAAGTCCGTCCGCAACCACGGATCGGTGCCCGGTTTCGACAAGGGCACGCCGGGTTTCATCCATGTGCTTGACGCCAATGACCTGCACCCGATCCGAAAAATCCAGGTGCTGCGCCGGTCCTTCGCGCTGGCGCTCGACTGCAGCGCGGGGCGGCTTTACGCCGGCAATCCGCTGGACGGCTCGCTGACCGGGATCGACGCGCGGGGCGGGCGAGCTCTTGCACCGGATCGAGGGCGGGCTCTGGACCGCCGGCGCCGCCTATGGCGCGGCTGCCGGGCGCTTCTACGCCAGCGGCGGCGGCATCGAGGAGATCGCGGCGATCGACGCGGCTGGCGCGTTTCCAGCCGGCGACACCGGCGAGGAAGGCGCCGAGACCTCGCAGCATTTCCTTGTCAACCTGACGATCGACGCCGAGGGCCAGCGCCTGTTCGCGGCCGATGCCCTATGCGGTCAAGCAGCGCATTCCCTTGCCGACGCATCCGAACAGCCTGGAGGTCAGCGAGGAAGGCCGGACCCCGTTTTTGACCGTCAAGACCCCGCGTGACAAGGACCATCCCGACTATCGCGAGGGCGCGCTGGATTCGCGGCCGCGCATCGACCTGGAACGGTTGGGTAATCACGAAAAATAGCCAGCGATCCCGTTTTGAGTCCGAGCTTAGAGGTATTTTTTGGCTTTCCACCGGAAAGTGCGTCTCTCCGAACTGATCCTATGCCCCAGGATGTTCCAGAATTACAAAAGCTGCATTCAGACGAATATGGGGAACTGGGAGGAATGGTTCTCGGGATCCGTGGCGATTGCTTCAACCATGAGCCTGGTTGATGCAGAGGAAATGGACGCGGAGAAGTTCTGCTCGGACCTCGCTGCCGGGGCCGGATGCTATTTTGACTGGGCATATGTCTTTATCGGCCCTGAGATTCATGATATGATCATTCTGTTTTCCTGTATATGATCCTGTCCCGGCGGTATGGAGCCGCGGCTCTCGGGATCCGATGCCCGTCCTATAGGGATGCTGCCATGACGGAGTATCAGCCGTGTCGACTATCTGGCGCCAGGGGTTCCGGGGTTTCCGAAGCTCGACTAAAGTGCCGAAACAGCCGAAAGCGACTGTCGTGATCCGCTGTCGCGCGGTTTCATGATGTATCCTTCCTTCACGGTCAATCGGCGCGCAAAGCTGGCTACTCCTGCTCGGCATCGGAAATGCCGCCAGATGACCGGTGTTGAGGGGGCATCATGCGGCCATCGCCCGCTTTGCCGGCCAGGTTCTCAGCCATGGCAATGACGGTTGCGGCCTGCCTCGCACAGTGCGCGCGACAGATGAATGCCGCGGGCCTTTGTAATTCCGCCCGATATGCCGCGCTCGTCCGACTGGTTGCGTGAGGGCGTCAGGCCCCCAAGGCCCAACCCGCTTCGAATATGCCAGGCCGGGTGGAGTTATCGAATGTTGACCGCGTCGTTGAGCTTGTGGAACTGGATCCCCGGACTAATGGGCGGCACGGGATCGTCGCCATCGTCATCGAGGATCTGGGCGGCTCTTGCGCGACCGGCTGCCGTGGCCGGCCCCGTTGGACGCGGCGGCATTTCGGGCGCATGGTTTCCTTCGTATTCGCCTGCGCGTTCAGGGGTGCGGAAAGGCCCAGATTACCAGCCGCATGGAGCGGACCGGCGGCCGGTATGAAGGCCTTGCCCTTGGTGAAGCTTTCCAGCCTCTACATCCAGCATGAAGCAGATTTGAAACGGGACCATCAGATCGCGCAGGCCGGTTTCGCAATCGGCATTGCTCGATCTCATGCCCGCAACATGCCGATAAGCTCCGCGGTCGATGCTGCGGAGTATTTCTTGAGCAGGCTTCCGCGATGGATATCCACCGTCTTGGGGCTGATGCCCAAGGCGATCGCGATCTGCTTGCTGGTGAGCTTGTCGACCAGCAGGGCGGCGACATCCCGCTCGCGCTGGGTCAGCGAGATTGCGGTCTTCTTCGCATCGCGATCCTCGGTGATCTCGGAAAACAGCCAGGCGGTCATTTCATGCGGCACCGCGGGATTGAAGGCATGGCCCCGAACCCGCACCCAGAAATGGCTGCCGTCGAGGCGGCGCATGATCCGGTTGTCGTCCTGGGGCACGCCGCCGATCAGAGAGGGTTCCATGCGGCGGCCGGCGGCCTCGAATTCGTCCAGGTCGGGGTAGAGGACCGAGAAGGGTTGCAGGACGACATCCCTGCGCCGCGCCCGGAAAAGGTTCAGTGCGGCGCCGTTGCAATCCATGATGATTCGGTCTTGGGCAATAATAGCAGCAACCGGCAAACCCAGGAAAATCGCTTTGTAATCAAGGCGTTTTCTTGATTTCATCCGCCATCCCATCACCGATTACCTAGGTAAAATATACCTATAGACCTAGGGGTCTGACTGCAACATCCTTGCAGGCACGAAAAGACGTCCGATGGGGCGCAGGAAAATCACGGGGAGTTCTGGATGAAGACCGCAGCAATCATCGGCGCGGGGCTTATCGGGCAAGGCTGGGCGATCGTCTTTGCCCGTGCCGGTTGGAACGTGAACCTTTACGATCCGAATTCGCAGGCCGCCGAAAAGGGCCTGGCCATGATCGGTTCGCTGTTGGGGATGTTGAAGCAGGAAGGACTGCTGCCGGACGACACCTCTGCTGCAAACCGCATCCGCATTGCCCCGACGCTGCCGGACGCGCTGGCGGGGGCCGAATATATCCAGGAATCGGCGCCCGAGAACCTGGAGGCGAAGCGGGCGCTATTTGCCGAGATGGACGCGCTTGCCGCGCCGGATGCGCTGCTGTGCAGCTCGACCTCGACCATCCCGGCCAGCGCGTTTACCGGGCATCTGGCCGGGCGGGCGCGCTGCATGGTGGCCCATCCGGTCAATCCGACCTATCTGATCCCGCTGGTCGAGCTTTCCGGTGCGCCCTGGACCGCAGCGGACCATATCGAACGCGCAAAGGACATTCTGCTGGACGTCGGCCAGCGTCCGATCGTCGTCAGGAAGGAGATCGAAGGCTTCGTCATGAACCGCCTGCAAGGCGCGGTGCTGCACGAAGCGTTCCGGCTGTTCAGCGAAGGCATCGCCTCGGGCGAGGATATCGACGCCACGATCAAGCACGGGCTGGGCCTGCGTTGGGCCTTCATCGGACCGTTCGAGACCATCGACCTGAACTCGCCCCAGGGGATCGAGGAATATTGCGAACGCTATGCCGGGGTCTACGAATCCATCGGCGCCTCGCTGGGCACATGCGTGGATTGGAACGAGGCGCTGCGCCAGGGCCTTGCCGATGAGCGCAAGCGCGAACTGCCGCGCGACCAGCTGGAAGCAAAGCGCCTGTGGCGCGACCAGAGGCTGATGCAGATGGTGCGCCAGCTTTACCACGCCGGCTGACCGGCCGGGACGTTATCAGGAGAACTTCATGGCCAATCCCGTCATCATCACCTGTGCCGTCACAGGTGGCACGGATCACGCGCACAAGAATCCGGCCGTTCCGGTCACGCCCGCACAGATCGCGGCGTCTGCCGTCGAGGCCGCCGATGCCGGCGCGGCCATCGTCCATGTCCATGTCCGCGACCCGGAAACGACGCTCGCCTCGACCGATTTCGCGCTTTACGCCGAGACGGTGGACCTGATCCGGCAGGCCCGGCCCGGCCTGATCATCAATCTCAGTTCCGGCTATGGTGCCATGGTGACGGCGGACCAGATCCGCGACGGCAGATCCGCGGCCGAGGCGCTGCTGACCCCCGAGGCACGGGTCGAGCATATCGTCCGGCTCAGGCCGGAAATCTGCAGCCTCGATATCGCCGCGATGAATTTCGGCGAGCAGATGTTCCTGAACTCGATCCCCGACCTGCGCGTCATGGCCGGGCTGATCGAGGGCGCGGGGGTCAAGCCCGAGCTGGAAGCCTTCGACATGGGGCATCTCGGCATCATCCGGCATTTCCTGAAGAAGGGGGTGCTGTCCTCGCCGCCCTTGGTGCAGATCGGCCTGGGCGTCATGGGCGGCGCGGATGCCGATCCACACAGCATGTCCGCGCTGGTGCGGTTGCTGCCCGAGGATGCCGCCTGGGCGATCTTCGGCATCGGGCGCCACCAGTTCCCGGTGGCGACGCAGGCGATGCTGATGGGCGGCCATGTCCGGCTGGGGCTGGAGGACAATCTTTACCTCGAGGACGGCGTGCTGGCCCCGTCGAACGCCGCGCTGGTCGAAAGGATGGTCGCGATCATGGGCCTGCTGGGCCGCAGGCCCGCCACCACCGACGAGGCGCGCGCCACCCTTGGCCTGCGGCACGCCGGCTGATGGAGGACCAGGCCGCGCCCCGCCTGCTGGCCCGCATGTCGATTCCGGTCCGCTGGGGCGACATGGATGCGGCGGGTCACGTGAACAACACGGTCTATTTCCGTTTTGCAGAAGAAATCCGTCTGACATGGTTTCAGCGGATGGGCTTCGGCGCCGGGCTGGGCCATGGCGAAGGGCCGGTCATCGTCAACGCCTCGATGACCTTCCTGCGCCAGCTGCATCATCCGGCCAGCGTCATCGTCACCATGACCGCGTCCAATCCGGGACGCAGCAGCTTCGACACCGATTACGAACTGACGGACGCCGGCGATCCCGGCACCGTCTATGCGCGCGGCTCGGCCCGTTGCGTCTGGATCGACTATGCCACGGCGAAATCGGCACCGATGCCCGACCGCCTGCGCAAGGCGATCCTTGATCCCAGCCCGATCACGGCGGGTCTCTGAGCCCGAAACCAGAAGAAGCGTGATCAGGCCCAACCAGCCCACGGGGAGGCTACATGTCTGCAACACCACCACCCTTCGACCGTAAACAGCTGAAGTCCCTTCGCGTCGCGGCCATAGGCAACGCGCTGGAGTGGTTCGACTGGACGCTTTACGGCATGTTCTCGGTCTACCTGTCGGTGAACCTGTTCGACAAGGAGGATCCGACCTCGGCCCTGCTCAGCACGTTGCTGGCCTTTGCCGGCGGGTTCATCGCCCGGCCCATCGGCGGCTGGGTGTTCGGCCGCTTCGGCGACAGCTATGGCCGCAAGAACGCGCTGGTCGCGACGATGTGCCTCGTCGCGCTCGGCAGTCTCGGCATCGCCGTCCTGCCGACCTTTGAGAGCGTCGGTGCATGGGCCTCGGTCATGCTGTTCATGCTGAGGCTGCTCCAGGGCCTGGCCCATGGCGGCGAGACCGGCGTGTCCTTCACCTATGTCGCGGAAATCGCGCCGGCCAAAAGCCGGGCCTTCTGGTCCAGCGCGGTCTATATCAGCGTGCTGGTGGGCGTGATCGCCGCCACCGGGGTCGCTGCGCTTCTGACCTCGATCCTGTCGGCCGAGGCGATGAACGCCTGGGGCTGGCGCGTCGGCTTCGCCCTGGGCGGGGGTCTGGGGATCTATGCGCTGATCCTGCGCCGCGGCGCCTCGGAAAGCCATGCCTTCGAGAAGCAGGTGCTGGAGGATGAGAAGTCGGCCACGCGCCCCAGGCTGACGCAACGCCAGATCTGGATCATTGCCCGCAACATCGTGATGATCTCGGCCGTGGTCAACGCGGCCTACTACACCTGGGTCACCTTCGCCGCCTCGAACGCCATCAGCCAGGGCATGGACCCCGCCGGCGCCTATCGCGCCACGCTGTTCGCGCAGATCATCTGCCTGGCATGGCTGCCTGTTTCCGGCTGGTTGGCCGACAAGGTGGGGCGGCGCGCGATGGTCATGGCCTTCGGCTTCGGCGTGGTCATCATCTCCTTCCCGGTCTCGTGGATGGTGACGGATGCGCCCTGGACGCTGTTCGTTGCCCAGCTGATCTGCCTGTTCGTCTGGGGCCTGCTGGCCGGCATGTATCCGGCACTGGTCTCGGAGCAGGTTCCGACCCATGCCCGCGCCACTTCGGTCGGCTGGATCACCTCGACCGCGGCGGCGATCTTTGGCGGCACGGCGCCCTATCTCTACGCCTGGCTGAACGCCCATGACAGCGGCTGGATCTATGACGTCTATCTTGTCGCGCTTGGCCTGGTTTCCGCTTTGGGCGGCTATCTCATCAAGGAAACCGCCGGCAAGCCGATCGAGGAAATCAGCGTTGCGGATGAAAGGGACAACCTCCAACCCACAGCGGCGGGCGCGGTTCGATAGCCCCGTGCCATGGAGCGCCGGCACCGATTGGCGCTCCCCTCCCAACAATGCAAGCAAGACCCAAGGATCCGACATGACCGCACTGCACGACGATATCATTGTCTTCGACGGGCTGAACGTCTCGAACTTCGACCGTTCCGTCTACGAGGCGATGCGCGAGGGGGGCGTGACCGCCGCCAATTGCACCTGCTGCGTCTGGGAGAACTTCAGCGACACGATGCGCAATGTCGCCAAGCTGCGCAAGGACATCGCCGATCATTCCGACCTGATCATGCAAGTGACCGCGGTCGATCATATCCATGAGGCAAAGGCCGCCGGAAAGACCGGCATCGTGCTGGGCTGGCAGAACACCTCGGGGATCGAGGACCGGCTGGACCGGCTGGAGCTGTTTCACGGCCTCGGCCTGCGGATCGTGCAGCTGACCTACAACACGCAAAACTACGTCGGCTCGGGCTGCTATGAAGGCCGGGACGGCGGGCTGTCCGATTTCGGCCATGACCTGCTGGCCGAGATGAACCGGCTGGGCGTCCTGTGCGACCTGTCCCATGTCGGGCCCAAGACCTCGGAGGACGCCATCCGGGCATCAAGCCAGCGCGTCGCCTATTCGCATTGCCTTCCCGCCGGGCTGAAGGCGCATCCGCGCAACAAGACGGACGAGCAGCTTCGCTTCATCGCCGAGCATGACGGTTTCGTCGGGGTGACGATGTTCCCGCCCTTCCTGAAGAACGGCCCGGCCTCGGACCTGGCGGATTATCTCGAGGCCATCGAATACATCATCAACCTGGTCGGCGAGGATGCGGTCGGGATCGGCACCGATTTCACCCAAGGCTATGACCAGCGCTTCTTCGAATGGATCTCGCGCGACAAGGGAGTGGGGCGCCTGCTGACCGATCTGGGCGAGATCATCAATCCCGACGGGATGCGCGAGATCAAGGATTTCCCGAACCTGACCGCGGCGATGGAAAGGCGCGGCTGGACGAGGTCGCGCATCGAAAAGGTCATGGGCGGGAACTGGGTGCGGTTGCTGGGCGACGTCTGGGCCGATTGAGGGACAGGGAGATGTCGAAATGACGGACAGCAAGCCGGGCTCGCCAGCATCGGCGCGGGAACTTCGGGGCGGCAGATCGCAAGGCTGATGGTCGTCCGAGACGAGGATATCGCCATATTCGACACCGATCCGGCCGTCGCGCGGGAGGCGGCCGAAACCGCCACCCGGCGGCGCTGCCGTTGATCGTCGCGCTGGTCGGTTGCTGCATGGGCGGTGGACAGACCGGGCTGAACGCCTCTGCGCCGACTGGCCATCCGACGGCCATTCGTGCAACGGCGGCAAGCTGGATGCTGGGCATGGGTCGCCTGGGCAGCGTTCCCGGTTCTTCCATCGGCGGCGTGCCGATGAGCTTCGGCTGGAGCTTCACGACGATCTTCCGCGTTCCTGCCATTCCGGCAGATCTGGCCGCCCTTGCCATCACGATCAACGGCCGCGACGCGGATCGAGCCCATGTGCAGGCGATCGGAGGCTGAGGCCGGGACGTTCCTGGCCGCAGGATCGGCGGCGCGTATCCTCGGGCGTCAGCATCACGCCCTGGGAAACGATTCCCCAAAAGAACGGCGCAATCCACCGGGCCGGTCGTCCGCCCGCGAACGACGACCGCGGTCGATAGAGCAAGGATCGAGCCATCGGTTCATCGGGCCTGATCACCTCGATGTTCTGCTGCGGGAACCGGGATGCCGGACACCGCGGCAAGGGTTTGCAGCGCGACCTGCCGGTCAAGCGAGCCGACCGGGCGGCCGCGCGCGTCCAGCACGCAAAGCGGGCCGCCCTGCGCCACGATTTTCGGGGCGATCTCGGCGATGGTGGCATCGGCGCTGACCTGCTCGCCCGCGGCCGCTTCGTGCGCGGGCGTCATCAGCGACGCCACCCGGATCACGCGCGCGGGCGGCACCTTGGCGACGAAGCGGCGGACGTAATCGGTCGCCGGACGCGTGACCAGCTCCTCGGGCGTGCCGATCTGGACGATGCGGCCGCTTTCCATGATCGCCACCCGGTCGGCCAGCCGGATCGCCTCGTCCAGGTCGTGGGTGACGAAGATCGTGGTGCGGGTGTGTTCGCGCTGCAGCCGCTGCACCTCGGCCTGCAGGTCGGCGCGGATCAGCGGGTCCAGCGCCGAGAAGGGCTCGTCCAGGAACCAGAATTCCGGGTCGGTGGCCAGCGAGCGGGCGATGCCCACGCGCTGCTGCTGGCCGCCCGAAAGCTCGGCCGGGAAGCGGTGCTCGCGCCCGGTCAGGCCCACGACCTCGGCCAGTTCGCGGGCGCGCGCCTCGGCCCGGTCGCGGTCCATGCCCTGCATCTCCAGCGGGAAGGCGATATTGCCCAGCACGGTGCGGTTGGGCAGCAAGGCGAAGTGCTGGAACACCATCCCCATGCGCTTGCGGCGCAACGCGGCCAGCGGCTTTTCCCCCAGGGACAGGATGTCCTGGCCGTCGAACAGGATGCGTCCCTCGCTGGGTTCGATCAGCCGGGTCAGGCAGCGCAGCAGCGTGGACTTGCCCGAGCCCGACAGGCCCATGATGACGAAGACCTCGCCCCGGCCGATCTGGAAGCCGGCGTCGCGGACGGCGCCGACCAGGCGGTCGCGGGCCATGGCCTCGGGGGTGCGAGCCTCGGGCGGCCGATTGCGGAAGGCGCTTGCATCGGTGCCGAAGACCTTCCAGACGCCCTCGGCCGAGATGGCGACGGGGCGGGAAGCGGGGGTGTCAGGCATGGGCCTCTCCCTGGTGTCGGGCGGCACGGGCCGCGCCGGATTTCAGAAGCGCGTCGGCGATCAGCGCGATGCAGGCGACGCAAAGCCCGGCGGTGATGCCCGGCCCCGGCTGGCCCTGGGACAGGGCGGTGAACACGACCTGCCCCAGCTCGCGCGTGCCGACCAGCGCGGCGATGACCAGCATCGACAGCGCCATCATCACCGTCTGGTTGACGCCCAGCAGCAGCGTGGGCAGGGCCGCGGGCAGGCGGACATGGCGGAAGGTCTGCCATTTGCTGCATCCGCACATGGCGGCGGCCTCGACCCGTTCCGAGGGCACATGCGCCATCGCGTCCATGCCGTAGCGGATGGCGGGCGCGACCGCATAGCTGGTGATGGCGATCAGCGCCGAGAAATCGCCATTGCGGAACAGCATGACGGCGGGCAGCAAATAGACCAGCGTCGGCAGGGTCTGCAGCGTGTCCAGCGCCAGTTGCACGCCCTGGTGCCAGCGCTTGCGGGCGCTGATCCAGATGCCGAAGGGCATCCCCACCGCCAGCGCGACCAGCACCGCCAGCACGGTCAGATAGACCGATCCCGTCGCGGGCAGCCAATAGCCGGTGACGACGACGAACATCGCCATCGCGGCGATGCCGGCGCCGACGCGCCAGCCGCCCAGCCGCCATCCGGCCAGGGCCAGCAGGACCACTGCGATGGGCCAGGGCAGGGCCGCAAGCGCGTCGCGAAACGGGTTCATCACCTTCAGCAGCATGAAGGTGCGGATTGCCTCCAGCGGGTCGTAGAAATGCTGGTTGATGAAGGAGACCGCCGCGTTCCAGAATGGCGCCGAGGTCAGGCTCAGCGCCTTGGGCCAGACCGCCAGCGCGGGCAGCACAAGGCTCAGCCCGGTCGGCACCGCCAGCAGGGCCAGCAGGATCAGGCCGTCGCGGCGGGACCAGAGCCTGCGGCGCCCGACGGACTGGTTGCGCGCGGCGGCCTGCGTCAGCCGGTCCAGCACCACGGCCAGCGCGACGATGCCCATCCCGGCCTCGAAACCCGCGCCGAAGTCGAGGCGACGCAGCGCGCGCAGCACATCATAGCCAAGCCCGCCGGCGCCGATCATCGAGGCGATGATGACCATGTTCAGCGTCATCATCACCACCTGGTTCAGCCCGATGGCAAGGCGGGGCAGGGCCACCGGCAGCTCGACCCGCCACAGCGTCTGGCGGCGCGAACAGC
Organism: Paracoccus sp. FO-3; assembly: GCF_006386455.1. Classification (NCBI taxonomy): domain Bacteria; kingdom Pseudomonadati; phylum Pseudomonadota; class Alphaproteobacteria; order Rhodobacterales; family Paracoccaceae; genus Paracoccus; species Paracoccus sp. FO-3. Next base: position 71,552 of record NZ_VCBQ01000006.1, read on the forward strand.
CGGTCATGCGCGCCAGCTCCAGCGTCTCGGCCGGGACCGAGCGCAGGGCCAGCACGGTCGCATGGACCATCGGCGGCAGCGCATAGACGACGGTGGCGAACAGCGCGGCGCTGGGGCCATAGCCGAACAGCAAGAGCGTCGGCAGCAGGTAGGAAAAGATCGGCACCGTCTGCATGACGTTCATCACCGCCCGCACCGCCGGCTCCATCCCCGGCGAGCGATGGGCGCGGATGCCGATGGCAAGGCCCAGCACCAGCGCGGCCAGAACGCAAAGCAGCACCGAGGCCAGCGTCGTCATGGCCGAGGTCCACAGCCCGAACAGCGCCAAGTAAAGCCCGGCGAGCAGCGTCATCGCGCCAAGTCCCGGCCCCGAGATGCGCCAGGCCAGCAGCGCGGTGGCCAGCGTGACCCCCAGCCAGCTGAGCGGCGGGGCGATCTGCACCTTGTTGAACCCCGCGCCCTGCACCCAGCCCTTGGCCAGTACCACCTGCAACGCCTCGATCGGCCATTGCGCGGCGGTGGCCAGCGCGCGGGTGACGGTGGCGAAATGGATGCCGGCGATCGCTGCGTCACGCGCCAGCCAGTTCATCCCCGCCGCGATCCAGTCCGACAGGGGCCAGCGTAGCGCATCGGGCACCGCGCGCCATGACGGCGGCATCAGTGGTGCGGCCGCCAGCAGGGCAAGGATCACGGCGGCGACCAGCAGGCCGGTCCACAAGCGACGGGAAGGCCGCCTGCCGCGCAGGGTGTCGGGGGAAATGTCAGCCATGACGGGCCTTCCGGTCCGGGAAAGGCCGCGTCCCGGCCTCTCCCTGTCCAAGTTGCGTCAATTGGCGGCGCAGGTTGCCCATTCGCGCCACTTGGGCTCGTTCTCGGTCGCCCATTCCATGGCCACCTCCTCGACGCTGCGGCCATCGACATCGACCTTGTAGACCAGCTGGCCGACCTCGTCGCCGTCCATGGTGAACTTGCGCAGGATGTCATAGGCGCAGGGCCAGAGCTGCTCGCCCTCGGCCCAGGCCATCTTCTTGATCCAGCCCTGCGGCTTGCCGCAGTCATAGGCCTTGTCGGGGTTCACGCCCCAGGACGGATCGTTGTAGCAGGCATCTTCGTAGGGCGGGAACTCGACGAAGGAGCCCTCGAAGACCGAGGGCGCCCAATGCGGGGTATAGACCCACAGGATGATCGGCGCCTTGCGTTCATAGGCCGATTGCAGCTCGGCGAACATGGCGGCGTCGGTGCCGGCATGGACCACCTCGAAGGGCAGGTCCAGCGCCTCGATCCGTTCCTCGTCGAAGCCGCCCCAGCTGACCGGCGCGCCCAGGTAGCGGCCCTTGGGTGCGGTCTCCGGCGACGAAAACGCCTCGGCGCAATTCTTCAGCGCCTGCCAGTCGGGCAGGCCGGGGCATTGCTCGGCCATATAGGCGGGATACCACCAGTCCTCGCGCGCATGGGGCCCAAGCTCGCCCATGTCCAAGACCTTGCCGGTCGCGACCGAGGCGTTGAAGGCCTTGTCCTGCGTCGTCTGCCAGGTCTCGACCGCCATGGTCAGGTCGCCGGATTCAAAGCCCGGATAGCGGGCGCTGTCGTCGGCAATGACCTTTTCCACGTCATAGCCATAGGTGGACAGGATGATGTTCAGGATCTCGGTATTGACCAGCATCGAGGTCCAGTCGGCCTGCATCAGCTTGATGGTCCGGTCCGATTCCGGCTCGAAACCCGAGGCCGCGCCTGTCAGCAAAAGACCGGCGGCGGTGGCGGTCAGGATGGTTTTCATGTCGTTTTTCCCTGTTTCTTGTTTTCCGACGCGCAAGGGTCAGCCCTTGGCATACCAGCCGTTATCGACGTAAAGGGCGGTGCCGTTGACGAAGCTTGCCTCGTCCGAGGCCAGCCAAAGCGCGGCAGCGGCGACCTCTTCGGGTTCGCAAAGCCGGCCCTGGACGGCGTGCAGGTCGGCCTCGTTCCAGTTCTGGCCCAGGCCGTCTAGTTCCTCGATCTCGCGCAACCCGTGGGCGGTCTTGACGAAGGCGGGGCAGACCGCGTTGGCGCGGATGCCCTGGTTGCGGTATTCGATGGCGATCGAGCGTGCCAGTTGCAGCACCGCGCCCTTGCTCATGCAATAGATGCTTTCCAGCGCGAAGCCCTTCTCGCCGCCGATGGACGAGGTGATGACGATGGAACCGCCGCCGTTTTCCCGCATCTGCTTGACGACCTCGCGGCAGACGATGAAGGCGGAGCGCACGTTGATCGCCATCAGGCGGTCGTAATCCTCGTCGGTGGATTCGTGCAGCGGCTTGACGATGATGGTGCCGGCATGGCTGAACAGCGTGTCCACCGGCCCCCATTCCGTGTTGATCCGCGCCAGCGCGGCGCGCACCGCCTCCGAGCGGGTGACGTCGGTTTCGATGAACATGACCTCTCGGCCCGCGGCAGCCAGCTCGGCTTCGGCGGCGCGGCCGGCCTCGGCGGCGATGTCGAGGATCGCGACGCGCGCGCCGGCCTCGGCGAACATGCGCACGGCGGCAAGGCCCATGCCGTTCGCGCCGCCGGTGATGATCGCGGTGCGACCCGCCAGGCGGCCGGCCAGCGGCGCCTGGGCCAGGGCTTTCGACTCGATGTTCATGCCATTCCCTATTGGACCATTGGTATGCTCTTCATACCATTTGATCCGCTCCGGGTCTGTCAAGACTTTCTTGCGCCGCCCGCCGATTCAGGCTGCCGAGCGGGTGATCCGGCGAATGGCGCCCCAAAGCCTTGCATTCAGAGCGTCCATTGCCCCCTCGACATCGTCCAGATTTTCAGCATCCAGCGCATCGTGGAGCCGCTGATAGACGGCGACGGTTTCGGCAACCGATTGGGCCTCGGGCGCGGTCTCGAAGGGCAGGAACAGCTCGGCCAGGGCATCCTCGACCCCGCGGGACAAAAGCGCGTTCTGGGCGCCGTCGGCCACGGCCAGCAGGAACAGCGTCTCGGCCTGCTTGCGCCGCGGCGCGTCGTCTGCATTGCGCATGAGGGCCAGGGCCTCGCGCATCTTCTTGAGTTCGGCCGGGCCCCGGCGCCTTGCGGCAAAGCGCGCGGCGGCGGTCTGGTTCACGACCAGGTATTCCACCACCCGCATCGAGGCGGCGGGGGCGCGGGAAATGCGCCGCCTGGCCAGCTGGCTCAGCCGGTCCTGGTCCGAGACGAAGGCGCCGCCCTGCGCGCCGCGGCGGACGCTGATATACTGGTTCGTCTCCAGCACCCGCAGCGCCTCGCGCAGGGTCACGCGGCTGATGCCGAACTTGTCGGAAAGCTGGCGTTCGGCGGGCAGGCGTTCCTGCGGCAGCAGCAGGCCGGAATGGATCTGGCGCTGCAGCAGGTCCACCGCCAGGCCATAGGCCGCCTTGGGCTCAAGCGGTCGCAGGCCCCAAAGCACGGGTCAGACCGCCGTGAAGGTGTTGTCGACGAAGACTTCGGCCCCGTTGACAAAGCTGGACGCATCCGAGGCCAGGAACAGCGCCACCTCGGCCACTTCCTCCGGCTCGCAGATGCGGCCCTGCATCGCGTTCACGTCGCCTTCCGAGGCCAGCACGCCATAGCTGCGCAGCTGCTCGATCTCATGCTCGCCATGCTGGGTGCGCACGAAGCTGGGGCAGATCAGGTTGCAGCGGATGCCCTGGTCGCGATATTCCACGGCCAGCGCGCGCGCCAGCTGGTGCATCGCCGCCTTGGAGGCGCAATAGAGCGCCTCGAGATGGGTGGCGGCGCGCACGCCGGTGGTCGAGGTAAAGACCAGGGTGCCCTTGCCGCGTTCCAGCATCTGCGGCAGCACCAGGCGGCTCATCAAAAAGGCCGATTTGGCGTTGTTGTCCATCAGTTCGTCCCATTCCTCGAGCGTGCAGTCGAGAAAGGGCTTCACCAGCATGATGCCCGCATGGTTGAACAGCACGTCGATCTCGCCCAGCTGCCGGCAGGCGGCGTCATGGGCGGCGCGGGCGTCCTCGACCTGCGAGACGTCGGCGCGGACCCAATGCACCTCGTGCCCGGCCTGGGTCAGTTCCTCGGACAGCAGGCGCGCGGCCTCGCCGTCGCGGTCGGCGATCATGATCCGCGCCCCTTCGCGAACGAACAGCCGGACGCTGGCCGCGCCCGCCCCCTTGGCGCCGCCGGTGATCAGGACGTTCTTGCGATCGAGCCGTTTCATGGATCAGAAACTAAACCATTGCGGCAAGGGATTCCAGTTGGTCGGTGGGCTTTCGGCAATCGCCGCCGGTCAGTTTTCCGCCACGATCAACCGCGCGACCGCATTCTCGAGCGCGGGGAACCCGCTGCGCGCGCGCGCCTTGGCATCGACGACCAGGCAGTCGATCTCGGCCGTGGGGCAGACGCATTTCCGGCTGGTCACGCCTATTTTCGCATGATCGGCAAGAATCGCGGTCTTGGTCGATTGGCGCGCCATCGCCTCTGCGATCTCGGCCCCGTAGAGGTGATGATAGGTCGCGCCCAACGCCGCATCCACCCCAAGGGGCGAGAGAAGGGCGATGTCGGCGTGATAGCTGTAGATGTCGGCGACCGTGGCCCCGCCCCAGGTTTCCAGCGGGTCGCGCCTGACCGGCCCCCGCAGAAGCTGCACCCGGACCCCGTTCTCGGGGGTGTTCTGCGCAAGGCGCATGGCCACTTCCAGCGAATTGGTGATCACGGTCAGGTCGGTCAGGCCGGTCGGTCCGGCCAGCACCTCGGCCATGATCGTGGTGGTCGAGCCTGCATCCATGAAGATGGTCTGGTGGCTTTTCAGCAGTTGCAGCGCCGCCACGCAGATCGCGCGCTTTTCCTGCAGGCGCTGGGTGATGCGGACGCTGAACTCCATGTCCTCGGTTTCGACCGGGACGGCGCCGCCGCGGACGCGGCGCAATATTCCAGATTGTTCCATCTCGATCAGATCGCGCCGGACGGTTTGGCGCGACACGCCGAAGCTTTCGACGATCCGGTCGATGGAGACCTGGCCGAACGATGCCAGCATCGCCCGTATTTTCTGATGGCGCTCTTCTTGCCACATGGCTTCTCCAATCGCTGCGCAGGGACCGTCTGCTTTCACTTAGCCTTCCCCACCGGGCGCATGCAAATTACAGATTGACGCATTTGCTACAAAATGCAACATTTCGGTATCGAAGGGCGAATCTGACGGCGCGTGCGCGACAGGGCGTCCGCAAATCGGAAAAAGGGCAGGGTGCCCCGGTTTCAGCCGGGGCAGGGTGGCACCGGCATCCGGGGTCGCATCGGCCTTGCCCATGCGCGGCGCGTTGCCCGCAAGCGGCGCAGGATATCAGGAGAAAGAACCAAGGTGTTGACGAACAGCAGCAAATCGAATGACGCGGTCCTGGATCGCCTGGCCGGCTTTGCCGCAATCCTTGCCGATGAAAGCCGCCGGATGCTTCTGGACGTCGTCGCGCAGGACCGCGCGATCGAGATGAAGGCCGACCGCAGTTTCGTCACCGACATGGACCTGGCCATCGAGATGCGGCTGCGCGAACTGATCTCGGACGCCCATCCCGACCATGGCGTCGTGGGCGAGGAACAGGACGCCTCGGACCCGGATGCGGAATTCGTCTGGGTGCTGGACCCCATCGACGGCACCGCACCCTTCATCGCGGGGATGCCGGTATTCGGCACGCTGATCGCGCTGATGCATCGCGGCAAGCCGGTGATCGGCGTGATCGACCACCCCTCGGGCGGCAATCGCTGGCTGGGGGTCGCGGGCCGGCCGACGCTGCTGAACGGCAGCCCGTGCCGGACGCGGGCCTGCGCCGGCATCGGCGCCGCGATCCTGTCGGTCTGCAACCCGGATTTCTTCCACCCCGAGGAATATCCGGCGCTGGACGCGCTGCGCGAGGCGACGGCCTGGCGCATCTATGGCGGCGCCTGCCTCAGCTTCGGGCTGCTGGCCTCGGGGCGGACGGATGTCCATATCGACACGCAGTTCAAGATCCACGACCTCGCCCCCTATGCGCCGATCATCGAGGGCGCGGGCGGGGTCGTCACCGACTGGGACGGCCAACCGCTGACCCTGTCGAGCGGCCCGCGCATCCTGGCGGCGGGCGATCCGGCGCGGCATCGCGACGCGCTGGAGCTGGTCCAGCGCGCGATGCGCTAGGCGACTTCTGGGGAGGAGACAGAGGGAATGGGGATTGATATCCAGAAACTGGGCGTCGCCTATGGCGATCACCTGGTCATCGACGGGCTTTCGCTGAGGATCGAGCCCGGATCGTTCTTCACGCTGCTGGGCCCGTCGGGCTGCGGCAAGACCACGCTTCTGCGCACCATCGCGGGCTTCATCGACGCGGCGGCGGGGCGGATCCTGTTCGGCGACAAGGACGTGACCGGCCTGCCGGCGCATCGGCGCGACATCGGCATGGTGTTCCAGGATTACGCCTTGTTTCCCGACAAGACCGTGAACGACAACGTGGCCTACGGGCTGCGGGCGCGCGGCCAGGACGGCGCCACGATCCGGCGCAAGGTCGGCGAGGCGCTGGAACGCGTCGGCCTGGGCCACCTGGGCGGGCGGCATCCGGCGGCGCTGTCGGGCGGCCAGCGCCAGCGGGTCGCGCTGGCCCGTGCGCTGGTGATCCAGCCGACGGTGCTGTTGATGGACGAGCCGCTGTCGAACCTGGACGCCAAGCTGCGGGTGCAGGTGCGCGACACCATCACCGAATTGCAGCGCGAGGCCGGGATCACCACCGTCTTCGTGACCCACGACCAGGAAGAGGCGCTGGCCATGTCCGACCGGATCGGGGTGATGAAAAGCGGCCGGCTGGAACAGGTCGGCACGCCCTCCGAGATCTATCGCGACTCGGTCTCGTCCTATGTCGCGGATTTCGTCGGCGCGGCCAATACGGTCGAGATCGACGCGCCCGTCGCGGCGCCGGGCATGGTCACTGTCCGCCTGGGCGGGCATGCGCTTTCGGCGCGCGTGCCGGCGCCCCTGGCCGGGTCCAGGGCGGTGCTGATCGCGCGGCCCGAGGACATCGCGCTGTCCCCGCAGGGCACGGGCGGCGCCAACAGCGTGCAGGGCACCGTCAGCCGCCGGCAATATCTGGGCGGCAAGACGCATTACCTGATCGGAATCGGCCAAGACGTCGCGCTGGCGGTGGAAACCCATGGTGACGGCCATGACCGCTACATGCCCGGCGCCGATGTCGAGCTGTCCTTCGACCCGGCGAAGACCCTGGTGCTGGCATCATGAGCGGGGGGTCCGGCAATCGCACCGTATGGTGGTGGATCTCGCTGGCCGCGATGGTGGTCATGGTGGTGTTCCTGCTTTATCCGCTGCTGACCATCCTGACCGGCAGCTTCGGCGGCGGCGAACGGAACGGCTGGGCGCAACTGCTGGCCGATCCGCGCTATCTCGAGGCCGTGCGCAACACGCTGGTCCTGGCGACGGCAGTGACGGGGCTTTCGGTCTGCCTGGGCGTGCCGCTGGCCTACCTGGCCTCGCGCTACGAGTTTCCCGGCAAGTCGGCGCTGGCGCTCTTGCCGCTGATCGCGCTGGTGATCCCCGAGGTCATCGCCGCGCAGACCTGGCTGATGCTGGTCGGCAACAACGGCGTCGTCACCCGTGCGCTGCGCAGCGTGGACATCGTCCTGCCCAGCTTCTACGGCTGGCCGGGGCTGATCGTCTCGCTGACTTTCACCTATTACGCCTATGTCTATATCAGCACGCTGGCGGCGATCCGCGGCTTCGACGTGCAACTGGAAGAGGCCGCCCGCAGCCTCGGCACCTCGCCCGCCCGGTCGCGGCTGAAGGTGCTGGTGCCGGTGATCATGCCCTCGGTCATGGCCGGCGCGCTGCTGGTCTTTACCATGGTCATGGGCAATTTCGGCACTTCGTCGATCCTGGGCGGCAAGGTGCGGTTGCTTTCCGTGATGACCTACCAGGCCGCCGTGGCCGAGGGAGGCGCCGACCCGGTGATGCAAAGCACGCTGGCCAGCGTCGCGGTCGGGCTGATCGTGATCGTGCTGTTCCTGCAGCGCTGGGTGCTGTCGCGCGGGCGCTACCAGGTGGTGCAGGGCCGCAATGCCCGGCCGGTGCCGCTGTCGGGCCGCCAGGGCTGGCTGATCGGCGGGGCGGCGGGTGCGGTGGTGATCGTGTCGCTGATGCCGCTGGCCATGCTGGTTGCGGGGGCCTTCACCGTCTCGCGCGGGCCGGTGATGCGCTGGGGCGAATGGACGCTGGCGAATTTCGAGCGGCTGCTGCTGACCAATCCCACGCCGATCCTCAACACGCTGGCCTATTCCGCCGTCGCCACGCTGATCGGCATCGCCGTCAGCACCCTGGTCAGCTACATGATCGTCAAGAAGAAGAACCTGTTCACCCCGGCGCTAGACTATCTCAGCACCCTGCCGCTGGCGCTTTCGGGCACGGCGATCGGGATCGGCCTCGCCATGTCCTTCAACAGCGGCTGGCTGCACCTGACGGGAACCGGGGCCATCGTCGTCTTGGCCTATATCATCCGGCGGCTGCCCTTCTCGATGCGCAGCGCCTCGTCCACGCTCTACAACATCCCCGATTCCATCGAGGAGGCGTCGATCAGCCTTGGCGTGGCCCCGGTGCCCAGCTTCTTCAAGGTGGTGCTGCCGCTGATGGTGCCCGCCATCGCCTCGGCCATGGTGCTGACCTGGGCGGTGACGGTGTCCGAACTCAGCGCCTCGATCATCGTCTATTCCGGCGGGCGCGAGACCATGCCGATCCAGATCTACAAGCTGATCGACAGCAACCTGATGGCGCAGGCCTCGGCCATGGGGGTGCTGCTGCTGGCGGTGATCCTGCTGCCGATCTTCGTCGCGACCAAGCTGTTCCGGGTCGAGCTGTTCTCGTCCCGCTAGGCCCCGCGCCGCCGGCCCGGCCGGGAGAGGCCGGCGAGCGTCACACAGAGCCATCACCCCGGAATGCAGAGGAGGAAAGACATGAACCCTGGATTTACCCGCCGCGTCGTGCTGTGCGGCTTGGCCGCCAGCTTGCTGCCGACAATCGGCCTGGCGCAGGATGCCGGCGGCACGGTCGTCGTCTATACGCCTGCGCCCGCCCAGGCGGTCGAGGCGGTGACCGACAGCCTGCGCCAGCTTGAGCCGCAGATCTCGCTCAGCACCATCACCGGCGGCAGCGGCCAGCTTTTGCGCCGGCTGGAGGCCGAGGCGGCCGCCCCGCAGGCCGACCTGTTCTGGAGTTCGAGCGAAAACACCCTCGGCGGTTTTCGCGACCTGTTCGAGCCCTATCGCTCGACCCAGCTCGACGCGATCCCCGCGGCGCTGCACCAGCCCGAGGATCTGTGGACCGCGACCTTCAGCCATGTCGTGGTCGCGATGGTGAACACCGACCAGCTTGGCGACATTCCCGCCCCGACGAAATGGCAGGATTTCCTGGACCCCGCCTGGAAGGGCAAGCTGGCCATCGCCGATCCGAACAACAGTTCGACCGCCTATACCATCCTGTGGGGGATCGACCAGCTGATGGGCCCCGAGGCGCTGGAAAAGCTGGCGCAGAACGTGACGGTGAACAGCTCGGCCTCGTCGATCCTGCGCGGCGTGGCGCAGGGTGAATTCGTGGCCGGGCTGACCTTCGAGGCCAATGCCTATGCCTATGTCGCCGGCGGCCAGTCCGAGATTTCGCTGGTCTATCCCGAGGAGGGCACCTTTACCTCGACCGAGTTCATGGCGCTGGTGAAGGACGCGCCCAATCCCGAACTGGGGCGGCGGACGATGGACGCGATCCTGTCCAGGGAAACCCAGGTCGCGCTGCTGGAAAGCACCTTCCGCCGTCCGACCCGCAGCGACATCGTGGTGGGCGACCACGCCGACCTGCCCGCGATCGACGAGATCAAGGTCTTTGCCACCGACGAGGCCGAGGCGGCCGCCGGCCGCGACGCCTTCCTCGCGCGCTGGCAGGGCTATCTGCAATCCGCCAACTAAGCCCCTGCCGCGAAAAGCGCCGCCCGGTGCCCGAGCCGGGCGGCGGCCCAGGCAAGCGCCGCCGGTCCGCATAGTGTCACTCACGGGATCTGCCGTTGGGGTGCCGCGCAGCAAAAACCCCGCAGCGGTGCAGGATGAAGAGAAGGCAAGGACATGCGCGGGACGGTGATCTCCAACCTGCAGCGCGAACTGGCTGAGGCCTTCACCGACGCGACGTTCGAGCTGCTGAGCGATGCGGAACGCCATGCGCTGGCCCGTTTCATCCGGCAGGATTGCGAACAGGGACAGGGCATGGACGATGTGGGGCTTGCCGGTGCCCATGTCATCGGACACCAGCGGGCTATCGGGAAATGGGCAAGCGCCTGACCGATGTGGCGGAAACCCCGCGTCGGGCCGAGGTCGCGCAGGACGAGGCGCGGGTGCCTTCCAGCACGGCCGGTCCCCTTGACCGGATCGAGCAGATGAAGGCCGGGGTCCGGGACCGCGCGGCAGAGCTTTCGACAGCAAATTGCCGGGCCTGACGCGGGGCTGGCGCTTCGCGCGCGCGAAATCCGAACCGATATCCTGCGTGCCGAGATCGACCGCGACCTGCCCGGACTTTCCGCCGGCAGCAAGGAGAACGGTGCGCTCGATCAGCTTTTGCGGCTGGCCGAACGCATCGCCGATGGGGATATCCTGCCTGACGCACGGCAAGGGCTACAGGATCGCATCGCGCCGCCCGCCCTGAGGACAAGCGATGAATACGTGACCGCGCTGATCGCGGAAGTCGAGGCTTTGCCGGTCTCGTTGCAGGGCCTTGCGGATGCCCGGCGCATCGGTGCGTCGCTTGAGCCGATCGCCGATGCAATGCGCGCCCGCTTCGGTGTCGATCTTCGGCCCCGCATCCAGCCGCTGCATCTTCGCCGCATCATGATCGTAGGCGATCCGGCAGTGCTGGGGGCATTCCGTCAACTCCTGGCGGATGTCCCCTCCGGTCGCGGCGCGAAAGGGGCGGTGCGAACCACCGCGTCGCAATATCTCGATGAGGCGGCGATGCAGTGCCTGCCGAACCTATGCCGCGGTCTACGAAGCGGCTTTGGAAGAGGCGGAGTTGCACGCGATCACCATCACCGACAACAGCCGCGATCCCGGCCCGGACGAACCGACGGCCGAGAATATCGCCCGCTTCGCGCTGGACCGCGTGCGCGCGGTGAACGCGACGATCTCGCAGATCGAGGATGACTGCATGCGGGGCGCCGCGGGCATCGGCAACAATCCGGTGCGCGCGATGGAGTGCCTGACCATGCAGTCTGGGCGGTGCAAAAGGGCTTTGCATCCGAGCTGGTCTCGATCACCAAGCCATCCTGCTCTGCCGAGGCCGGGGGTTTTCCATGCTATTTTCAGCGGGGGGCTGACCGACCGCTACGGCACGCGCAATGCGCGGTGAAGCTGGGGATGAAGAATGCGCAGAGGATGCATCCAGGGCAGGGGCTGGCGCAGAAGCCCGTTCCGCCCGATCTCGCATGGATTGCGCCCAGGCAGGTTCCCGGTCGGCAAGACGGGTAACGAGACCGCAGAGCCCAACGATGCCCGTCCCGGCCGCCAAAGCGCTTCGCAACTGGGGACGCTTTGGACTGCAAAGCCGGTTTGCGCCGCCTCACGCCACGCCGCGCAACAGCATTTCCCCGCCCAGCAGGGCTAGCATGATCAGGAACCAGCGCCGGAAGGTGGCAGCGCTGACGGCGCGGCGCAGGATCTGTCCCGCCCCCATGCCGATCAGCGCCGGAACGACGGCCAGCACGGAAAGCGCAAGCTGATCGACCTGCCAGACCTGGCGCGAGGCCAGGCCAAGTGCCAGGGCGATGGTCGACGTGGTGAAGGACATGCCAAGCGCCTGGACCAACTCGTCCTTCTCCAGCCCAAGCGCCTGCAGCCAGGGCACCGCCGGGATCACGAAGACCCCGGTGCCGCCGGCAATCAGCCCGGTGACAAGCCCGACCAGCGGCGACAGCCAGCGCTCCTGGACAGGCGAGACACGGAACGGCGGCGCGAACAGCGTATAGAGCGCATAGGCGATCAGGGTCGCGCCGAGGATCGGCGTCGTCGCCCCGCCATTCCCGCCGGCCAGCAGCGGCGCGGCGATCAGCGTGCCCGCCATGCTCGCTGCCATCATCGGCCAAAGCCGTCGCGCCAATGCGCCGATGCGCGGACCGGCCAGAAGCTGCCAGAGATTGGTGACCATCGACGGGACGATCAGCAGGCTCGCGGCGGTTAGGGGGGACAGCAGCGCGCCAAGGACGCCCATGGCCAGCGTGGGCAGGCCCATGCCGGTCACGCCCTTGACGATCCCGGCGGCAAGGAAGGTGAGGGCGATCAGCGGGACGGTGAAATCGGTCATGGTCTGTCCATAATCGAGGGGGAGCGCCGGACAATGCGGAACCTCCGCAATCAGGCTTCGGCTGTTCCGAAGGCTGATTCTGGCCTATGCTGCCGGAATGCGCTTCGACCTGACCGATCTTCGCCTGTTCCTTGCCGTGGCCGACGCCGGCAGCATCACCCATGGCGCCGCCGATGCCGGGCTTTCGCTGCCCGCCGCCAGCGAGCGGCTGCGGGACATGGAACGGACCGGCGGCGTCAGGCTGCTGGAGCGCGGGCGGCGCGGCGTGACGCTGACCGAGGCGGGCGAGGCGCTGGCCCATCACGCGCGCCTGATCTCCCGCCAGATGGCCATGATGCGCGGGGAACTGGGTGAATATGCCACGGGCCTGCGCTCGACCGTGCGGCTTCTGTCGAACACGGCCGCCATCGCCGAGCTGCTGCCGCAGCGGCTTGCGGCGTGGATGGCGGCGAACCCGCGCATCGACCTCGACCTGAAGGAACGCCAGAGCATCGAGATCGCTCGCAGCGTCATGGCGGGCTTTGCCGATATCGGCATCCTTTCGGCGGCGGCGGCGCAGGAGGGGCTGGAGCTGCGCCCCTTTGCCGAGGACCGGCTGGTCGTCGTCGCCGCGCAGGACGACGCCCTGGCCCGGATGCGGCAGGTCCGCCTTGCCGACCTTGCCGGGCGTCATTTCATTGGCCTGTCCGGCAGCGCGCTTCAGGATCACGTCACCGCCCAAGCCGCGGCGATGGGGATGCAGTTGCGCTATCGCGTCCGGCTGCGCACATTCGATGGAATTTGCCGGATGGCCGGGGCTGGCGCCGGCATCGGCATCGTGCCCCGGACCGCTGCCCGGCGGATGAAGCGGACCTCGGGCATCGCGATTATCCGGCTGGCCGACGGTTGGGCGCTGCGGCGCCTGTCGGTCTGCATCAGGGCCGGCACCGAGCTCTCGGCCCCGGCGCAGAGCCTGTTTCGCCACCTGACACAGGGCAGGCCCGCAGCGTGACGCGATGCGGCCCGCAGCCGGATGGTCGTCTCGCACCAGAAGCCCTGTGCGGGGTTGTCGGGGAAGATGCGTATTCTGAACCCGCCTGGCTGACTGGCGGGCTGCTCGATGCCGGCCGTCCCATCAGCCCGCGAGGCAAGCTGCGCCGGCATACCTCTCCAGGGCCAACCCGAGCCATCTCCGCAAGGACGTCCCACCAATTCCGGGCCGGAATACCGCTCCCTTGGGCATCCATCCAATCGAAACGCGCAGGCCCTTGCCCCAGCCGATCAGCGGCCGTCCTGCGCGGTGACGAGAAGCGCAGCCAGAGCCGCCCTCTGCCGCGCGGACAGGCTGTGGCGCAAGAAGAAGCGGACCATCTCGCGCGATGCATCGGGGCCCTTCGGATCGGTGAAGCGGCCGGCCGACGAACCGCCCGACCAGGCATGGCCCGATCCCGCGATGCTCCAATGCTCGACCAGCGGGCGCCCGGATCCGACCCGATGCACGGTTTTGACATAGCGGTGGCCGTTGGGAACCTGGCCCGCAAGCTCGGTCGCGCGCAGGGATGCGTAGGGTTCGCGCGCCCGAATTGCGGCCAGCCGCCCGTTCCGGGGGTGGACCACGTGATCGCGGCTGCCATGGAAGATGATGGTCGGCTTGGGATGTTGCAGCCGCCAGCCGGGATTGCCTCGCTGCATCGCCAGCAAGGCGGAAGCCTGGTCCTGCGCCGCGCCCGCGGGCAGCCCGGAATGCGCGCCGACCGCCGCGAAGATCTCGGGATAGGTCGCCGCCAGGATCAGCGCCGCCGAGGCCCCTGCCGAAAGGCCCGCGACATAGACGCGGGCGGGATCGGCGCCATGCCGATGGGTGATGCGGCGGGTCAGGCTGGCCAGCAAGGCCGGCTCGCCGGAACCGCGGGCCTGATCGTCGCGGCTGAACCAGTTCCAGCAGCGGTTCGGATGCGCCTCGCGCGGCTGCGCCGGATAAACCACCATGAAGCCGAACTCCGCCGCCAGCGCGTTCATGCGCGTGCCCTTGGCAAAATCGTCGGGCGTCTGGCCGCAGCCATGCAGCATGACCAGCAAGGGCGGGGGCCTTGCGTCCGCCGCAAGGCCGGGCGTGAACAGCTTGTAGTGCCTGGCGCCATGTTCGCTGTCATGCGTGCCCGCCCGAAAGCTTGCACCCTGCCGGGCCTTGCCCTGGACCTTGGCGGTGCGTTTCGCGCGCTTGGGCGGGGCCTTCGCCGGTTTCACGGCCTTGGGCGTCAGCGCGTTCAGCGCCGTCGTGGCCATCGAGGCAAGGCGCATGGCAAGCTTCAGCCCGCTGGTCAGCGTCGATGCCGTCTTTCGCGCGCGGCGTCTGCCGGTGCCATGTCTTCGGCGTTTGGAGGGGCTGGGCATATGACCTGGGGCGCTTGATCGGGGAACGTGCTTGCGATGGCCGGCTCACCTCGCCGCATCGTGACGCGCGAGGCATTGCGGCACCCCTTGCGCGGAAAGCACGGCCAGGCGCTTTTGCAGGGCCTCGCGCTTGCGCATCTCGGCGGCGGGGTCGATCGGCACCCTTTTGCGCATCGTATCGGGGCCACCGTGGCAGCTGGAATAGCCCAGGCCCAGCCGGCCGTAACCGCCGCGGAAGCCGCCCGTGCAGAGGCGGAAGCCGGTGCCGCTCACCGTGGTTTCCCAGGCATAGCCGCGCGCGATATTCGCCTCGACTTCTTGCAAAAGCCGCAAGACGTTCCTTTGCTCGGCTGCGACGCGCGCCTCGCACTGCTCGGCCGGCGTGCCGCAGGAGGCCAGCCCGAACAGGGCGGCGCAGGTGATGGCAAGGGCGACGCGGTTCATCGGCATATCCCCTTATGGCCTCTTCAGCTTACCCCAGTCCAAGGGCGGGCGCGACAGTTTTGCCGTATCGGCCGGCAAGGCCGCGGCCGCCCTGCACGCGATGGCACGCCCGCAATATGCCTCGTCCCCCGTAGTCGGCATGCCGCAATCATGCGGCTTGAAGGGCATGATCCCACCGGAATTGCGCGGTCTTGACTTTGTTTAATCCGGCGTGATGCGTGTCAAAAAAATTCTTGTTCTGCCAATCGGTTAACTGCGCTCTGCGCAGCCCTGCCGCGGGGCGGGCAGCTTTTTCGCGGCCCGCAGGGGCGGATCGGGCGTGCCATTCCCGGCGCCGCAGCCCCGGCGCTCTGGCAACTCGCCGGGACAGGCCCTAGATTGGCACGGGTATTGATGGGGTCGATACGGCCCGGACCCTCCGGGACGACGGTGCGACCGGAAGGAACAGGCGATGCCTCACCAGCGACCACCGCAAGCCGGCGAAGCGCTTTCCCGTCAGGCCGAGGAAAGACGGCGCATGGCCTCCCAGGCGAATGCCTGGCTTGCGGCCATTGTCGAGAACTCGAACGACGCCATCATCTCCAAGACGCTGGACGGGGTGATCACGACCTGGAACCGGGGGGCGGAACAGCTGTTCGGATACCAGGCCGAGGAGGCCGTCGGGCAACCGATCACCATGCTGATCCCCGACGAGCGCCTTTCGGAGGAAGAGGAGATCCTTTCCCGCCTGCGGACAGGCCAGAAGATCGATCATTTCGAAACCGTCCGCCGCCGCAAGGATGGCGCGTTGATCGAGATATCCGTCACGGTTTCGCCCGTCACGGACGAGGCCGGAACGATCCTGGGTGCCTCGAAGATCGCGCGCGACATCGGCGCACAAAAGCGCGCCTTCATCCGGCAGTCTCTGCTGCTGCGCGAGATGCATCACCGGATCAAGAACCTTTTCACCCTGACGGCGGGGCTGGTTTCGCTGAGCGCCCGCGCGACGACGGGGGGCGAGGCATTTGCGTCCGACCTGCATGCCCGGCTGCGCGCCTTGGCGCGGGCGCATGAATTGACGATGCCGGACCTCGGCGATGCTCCGATTGCGGCGAACGCGACGACCGTGCGTGCCCTGCTTGACGCGATCCTCACGCCACACGCTTCCCGGTCGGACATGCGCATCTCGATCACCGGCTGCGACGCGCCGCTGGCGGGAAATGCCCTGACCTCGATGGCGCTGCTTCTGCACGAGTTGACGACCAACGCAGCGAAATACGGGGCATTGTCCGTTCCCGAGGGGCATCTCGCCGTCGATTTCAGGACCCATGCCGACAGGCTGCTCATGGCCTGGACGGAAACGAACGGTTCCGCGACCCCGGCCGAGGATCGGGTCGCAGGCTTCGGCTCGACCCTGGAAAGCGCGGCGGTCGCCGGGGTCGAAGGCGAACTGCGGCGCGAGTGGAGGGCCGATGGCCTTGCCATCACGCTGGAGGTTCCGCTGCGGCGCCTGGCCGGGTGACTGTTCGCCCGCCCGATTTCCACCGCCCCATAACCGGCCGCCCCACCGCGCTGTCGCGCAGGGCCGGGAGGTCTTTCGCGAAGGTTCCTCGCCAAGACGACATTGTTCCCGGCAAAGCGCGCCCCGCGCCGCAAGGGCTTGCAGGGGGATCTGCGTTTCGATGACAGCCCTCGGCCATGCCTGCGCTGCTGGTGGCTTGCTTTCGGGCCGAAGCAGGACGCTCCTGCGGGAACCTGACGGCGGGCCTGCGGCAGGCTATGCTGTTGGGAGGGCGTGATGAGCGCTGATCACGTTCGAGCCGGTGGCGAACCCGCGCCAGTTCCCGTGGCGGGCTTTCAAGGGCGGCCGGGTCGAGCGGCAGGGCGGGCTGGCACAGCACCGGCGCCAGCATCGCGGGCTCCAGCATCATCGACAGGGCGAAACCGCCGGTAAAGCACATGCCCACCGCGCCCACGCCGGGCCCGCCGCATTCCGCCTGCGCCAGCCGCGCTAGCGATCGCAGCCATGCCGTGACCGGGCTTGCCCCCTGTCCGGCCAGGGTGCGGAACGCGACCGCGGTGCAGGCGCGCCTGAAGATGCTTGCGCCGGCCTCGGCGGCGCCTTCGGCGCCGTCGACGCCGAACAGCGAGGGCAGCCAGACGGTGAAACCCGCATCGTGCAGCCAGCGGGCAAAGCGGACGACCTGTGGGCTGAGGCCGGGCATTTCCTGCATCACGGTCACCGCGGGCCCTTGCCTGCCGACATGGACCCGGCGGGTTTCGCCGGCGAGTGTGATGTCGCGCGGGGTGAAGTCGCCCATCCTGTCGTCGCGCATCCGCCCGTCCTCAGCTTGCCCCGGCCAGCAGGCGGGCGGCGCTTCGGGGCATTGCGCGACGACGCGGTAGCGGTCCTGCGACATCGGCGCGACCACCAGCGTGCCGCCGGCCGAGAAGAACAGCGTCACCTCGTCTTTCGGAATCGGCCAGCCCATCCGCACGTCGGCCAGCATGAACGAGCCATGGGTCTTGCCCGGAAAGGCGATGCCGGCCTGGTCGCGAACCGTGCTGTTCTGCCCGTCCGCGCCGACGGCGTAACGGGTCGCGATCCTGCGGCCATCGACCGGGGTCACGACCGCCCCGTCCGCCGCGGTCTCGAGCCGCTCTGCCGCGGCGGGGCGCAGCACGCAATGGCCCAGACCGGCCAGCCGTTGGGTCAGGATGGCCTCGGTTTCGTCCTGCGGGATCATCAGCGCAAAGGGCAGCGCGTGGCGCAAGCTGCGGAAATCGGCACGCAGCAGCACCGGGTCGCGGTCGCTCGCAACTGATGGTGAACAATCATGGACCAGATGGTCGCCCTGCGCGTGTTCAGGACGGTGGAGCAGGGCTCCTTCACCGGGGCGGCACGCCTGCTGAAACTCTCGCCGGCCGCCGCCAGCAAGAATATCGGCGCGCTGGAGGGCCACCTGAACGTCCGGCTGCTGAGCCTGACCGAGGCGGGAGGGCGCTATTTCGAGCAGATCGCCCGGATCCTGGATGACCTTGACGAGGCCGACCGTTCGCTCGGCCCCTTGCAGCGCCAGCCGAGCGGGCTCTTGCGCGTCAGCGCGCCGATGACCTTCACGCTCACCCGGCTTTCTGCGGCGCTATCCCGACCTGTCGCTCGACCTTCAGCTTGACGACAGGCGGGTCGATATCGTCAAGGAGGGCTTCGACCTGGCCATCCGCGGCAGCGACCGGCTGGAGGATTCAAGCCTGGTCGCCCGCCGGCTGATGACGCTGCGCCACGTCGTCTGCGCCTCGCCGGATCATTTCGCCCGTCACGGCGCGCCGCAGGATCTTGGGGCGCATGACTGCATCCAGTTCACCCTGTCGGGCCATGTCAGCGAATGGGAGTTTACCCGCGGGGCCGAGCGGATCAGGGTGCCGATCGACTGCCGCTACAAGGTAACGAGCGGCCTGGCGATCCGCGATGCCCTGCTTGCCGGTTTTCGGGCTGAACCTCATTCCGCGCCAATATGTCGCCGATGACATCTGGGCCGGCCGCCTTGCTACTGCGCTCGACGACTGGGCGCCGGTGCAGACCGCGATCTATGCGGTCTATCCTTCGCGCCGATACATCCTGCCGAAGGTGCGCGCCTTCGTCGCGTTCCTGGTCGAGGCCACCCGCGACGAGGCATAGCCGGCCGGGCAGGGCGCGGGGCCTACCGCAAGGCCGGCCGTGGCCGATGCCGAGCGCATCCTGCGGGATGCCTGGCTGCGCTTGCCGGGCAGGATCTGCGGCGGCCATGCCTCGACCATCTCCGCGCCGCGCGGATGCGACGCGAGGCACTTGCCGGCTGCCCGAGCCGCTGGTCCAGGACGCCCTCGCGGGGGGCGAGCAGCAGGACGTCGGCATTGCGCTGACCCTGACGCTCCACGGTCGCCCGATGCAGGTCTGGCCGCTTGCATGGCCGTGGCCGTGACGAATCGGTCCCATGGGGCCGGCTTCCAGTTCATGGAAAGGATCGCACCATCGAACCGTGGGATCAAACGGCTAGGGGGCCGAGACGGCGATGCCCCTTGGCCGCGCCCGCATGGAGACGACATCCAGGGCGAATCGCACCAGGTAGTCGTTCAGCTCCATCGAGGCAGAGGTCGCGGCCCCGGCATCGCCTTCGGCAATCGCCATCAGGATGCGGCGGTGAAACGCCTTGCCGATGCCGATGTCCGCCGCCTCGTCCTGGATATGCATCACCCAGAAGCGCCGCGACAGCGCCTGGAGCGGGGTCATCAGCGCCTCGAGGTAGGGGTTATGGGCCGCCTCGATCACCAGCGCATGCGTTTGCCGCACCGTTTCGGCATAATCCTCGAGCGAGAACTCGCCCTCGAGCGACGCGGCAAGATCTCGCATCTGCTGCCGTTCGGCCTGGGTCGCGCGCTCGCAGGCCAGGGCGATCGCCAGCACCTCGGTGGCGCGGCGGACCTCCAGGGCGCTCAGCTGGTCCTCGACGGAAATGGCGGGGATCTCGATGCCGCGGCTGGGGTGGATGCGCAGCATCCGGCTTAGCGCAAGCCGCTGGATGGCCTCGCGGATCGGCGTGCGGCCAAATCCCGTCAGCTCCATCAGGCTGCGTTCGGACACCATCGATCCCGGCCTGAGTTCGCCGCGCTCGATCAATTGCTGAAGCACCGCCACGGCGCGATCCGACTGGTTGATCACCTGCTTTTCCCTGCAGCCACCCTGCGCGCCGTCATAGCGCAGGACGCGGGGCAGCGCAAAATATTCCCGGCCGCCTGTTGCCATGCAACCGATATATCGGTTATGTATCGATTCTGCCGAACCTTGAAAAGATGCCGGCCGCGTCTCCCCGAACCCCACCGACCGAGAGAGCAAAGATGAAGTATTCGCCCCATTCCGAGCCCTGTCCGCTGCCCTTTTCGCCGTTCAAGAGCTGCACCGTGCCGCGGCCGATCGGCTGGATTTCAAGCGTCAGCCGCGACGGGATCGAGAACATCGCCCCCTACAGCCAGTGGCAGAACCTGACCTTCGATCCGCCCATGGTGATGTTCTCGGCCAACCGCTACCCGGACGGCCGCCGCAAGGACACGGTGGTCAATGCCGAGGAGATCGGCTGGTTCGTCTGGAACATGGCGACCTATGCCCTGCGCGAGGCGGTCAATATCAGCGCGATGGCCTTGCCCCCGCAGGAAAGCGAATGGGACCGGCTGGACGTCACCCGCGACTATGCCGACAACGCCCGCATCCCGATGGTGCGCGAAAGCCCCTGCAAGTTCGAATGCCGCCATATCGGCACGCATGTGCTGAAGGGACGCTCGACGGTGGGGACCGTCGACGTGGTGTTCGCCCAGGTCGAGAAGATCCATATCGACGACTGCGTCATCCGCGCCGACGGCCGGCTCGACATCCAGGCGATCCAGCCGATCGCGCGCATGGGCTATTTCGACTACACCGTCGTCCGCGAGACGTTCGAGATGCGCGTGCCCGGCTCCGACGCCGATGCGCGCGCCGGCCTCGAAGGCCGGGCCGAAGCCGTCTGACGGCGCCGGCAGGAATCAGCACCAGACATATGGCAACACATCCGGGGAGGAGACCCATGCCTGCGTCAGAACATTCGACACTCGTCGCCGATTGCGCCAGCGGCGCCGGGCCGCGCAAGCTGCGCGATCTGGTCGCGGTGAACTTCGGCAATGCGCTGGAATGGTTCGACTGGACCATCTACACCATTTTCGCGCCCTATTTCGCGGTGCAGTTCTTTCCGTCCGAGGACCGGGCCGCGGCGCTTCTGGCGACATTGGCGATCTTCGCGGTCGGCTTCGTGACCCGCCCGATCGGCGGGCTGGTCTTCGGGCTTTATGCCGACCGCGTCGGGCGCAAGGCCAGCCTGACGCTGGCCATGTTGGTGACGGCCGGCGGCAGCATCGTCATCGCGCTGGCCCCGGCCTTCGATTCCGTCGGCATCCTGGCCTCGATCATCCTGCTGGTGGCGCGGCTGGCGCAGGGCATGGCCCATGGCGGCGAGATGGGCACCTCGATCACCTATCTGGTCGAGCGGGCGCCCAGGCACCGGCGGGCGCTTTACGGCAGCACCTCGTGGGTCAGCGTGGTGATCGGCACCATGATCGCCACGCTTGCCGGGCTGGCGCTGACCAGCAATCTCGACCGGGCGGAAATCGAGGCCTGGGGCTGGCGCATTCCCTTTGCCCTTGGCGGCTTGCTGGGGGTCTATGGGCTTTACCTGCGCCGCAAGCTGACCGAGACGGAATCCTTCGAAAAGGGCCGGCGCGCGAAGACCCGCTCGGGGATCGAGCCGCTTCTGCGCAACTGGCGCGGCATCGCCGTCGTGTTCGGGCTTTCGGCGGGCGGGTCGATCATGTTCTACACCTGGCTGATCTACAGCCCGACCTTTGCGCAGATCGGCCGCGGGCTTGACGCGCGCTCGGCCTTCACCGCCAGCCTGGTCGCGCAATGCATCTTCCTCGTGGCGATTCCCCTGGTCGGCTGGCTGGCCGACAGATACGGGCGGCGGCTGTTCGTGGCGCTGTTCGGCGTCGGCTTCATCCTGCTGACGCTGCACCTGGACGGGCGGATCGACGACAGCTTCGGCGGGCTGCTTTCGGCGATGACCATCGCGCTTGTCCTGCTTGCCTGCCTGTTCGGCGTGAACACGGCCGTCTGGTCCGAGGTGTTCCCGACCGGCGTCCGGGCGACGGGCGTGGCCGGCCCCCTGTCGCTGGCGACCGCGATCTTCGGCGGGACCGCGCCCTATGTGAACACCTATCTTTCGCAGCAGGGCCATCATGGCTGGTTCCTATACTACCTGATGGCGGTGTCGGGGATCACCCTGCTCACGGCGATCCTGATGCCCGAGACCAGGGATCTCGACCTCGATCGCCCGGATACCGGCCGGCTGTCCTGACAGCAGGTCTGCAAGGTGCGCCGTGCGGCGGCGAGGGGGCCTTTTCGGCCCCCCCTTTTTCACCTTGCTTGTGGGAGTCTCAG